>CAIOZP010000574.1 GCA_903862805.1 uncultured Fibrobacterota bacterium | reverse complement strand
GAACTTTCGCCGAAATGAATGACGAATAGAACCGATAGATTACAACGTAGAAACACGCCGCAGCAGTGATCAACCAGAGAGCATTAACTTTTTCTGCTGGATTGAAAACATGGCAGACAACAGCTGTCGAAAAGGCAGCCATCAAAGCAAGTGCAATCCAGAAACCTGTTTTGAGGACTCTCATTTTCCCTCTCGAAATTGACTTTCATTAAAGATTGAAAATCGCAGGAAAATACTCATTCCCATCCTTTCAGGCAGGCATCAAAGCTGTGTTCTCACCGGAATACACATACACCGGCAATTACATTTGCTATCTTGATTTCATTCAGACAAACAAAACCATGCAGCCTGACGGGAGAATCAAAATGAAAACTGAAAATTCAAAATCGAAGCTCGACGTTCTTCTAACTTATCCATCAGACGGTATGAGGCTTTTTGAATCTATGATGCCGCTTGGAATCGCATCGATTGCGGCCTCGGTTCTCAAAGCCGGATTCTCGGTAGAGATTATCGACTTCAATAATTACGACAAAGATTTCCGCATGGAACTTCTTGCGAAACGTCCGCGTATTGTCGGCATTGGCGGAACCACTGCAACCCGCAGCGGCAGTTTCAAAACTGCCACTATGGTGAAGCAGGTTCTACCATCGGCCACGGTTGTATATGGTGGACCCCATGCGACATTCTGCGCCGCCGATTCGCTGATAAATATTCCTTCAATCGACTTTGTAATAAAAGGCGAAGGTGAATTCTCGTTTGTCAAGCTCTGCAAAAATGTAATCCGGAAAGAAGCGATTCCATTCAGCGAGATCGAAGGCCTCGCGCGACGTGTGGAAAACAGCATCATCGAGAATCCTACGAAACGGATCGACGATCTTTCGCAACTGCCTCTACCGGCGCGTGATTTGTTTGAACATGTGTATCCGCTAACTATAGATCACACCGACATCCACTCAGATTTTCTTGTGACATCGCGTGGATGTCCGGCGACCTGCGATTTCTGCAGCGCATCGAAACTGTTCCCGGGCGGGGTTAGACTTCGCCCAATGGTGAGCGTCGCAAAAGAAATAGACTGGATCATTGCAAACCGCAAAGAAGTGCGCGGGCTCAAACTTTTCGACAGCACTTTCACCGCAGTGCGTTCACATGTGGAGGAATTCTGCGAAATTATTTCAAGCCGCAAACTCAAATGGGAATGTGAGATCCGCGCCGACACCGTTGATTTCGCACTGCTGAAAATGATGCGCGATGCCGGTTGCTGTTTCATGTCGATGGGACTTGAAACTACCGATCCCGTGATGCTGAAAAAAATCGGCAAGCGAATCACATCTGAACAAGCCGACAAGGTCATCGGCTGGTGCCGTCAGCTCGGAATAATCATCAAAGTGTTTTTCACTTTTGGTCACATCGGCCAGACGCTTGACGAATGTGAAACCGATCTCACATGGATGGGAGAACACCGCGAGAAGATCGATTTCTTCGCAACGACATTTGGAATTCGTGTTTATCCCGGAACAATCGTCGAAACCAAAATACGCCGTGCCGGAATGATTCCCGAGAATTTTTCATGGGCGAAATTTCGTGCACCGAAACGCAATCTGCTTGTTGGTGAACCGGCTGATGTGATGATAGTCGAACAGCCATCCCTACCGCTTCACATGCTCTCGTGGCTGATTTTGAGAACCGCAGTAAATCGCACAATCCTGTCGCGAAGCTACATCTTCAAAATGATTGTTTCGAATGTCATATCTCTCAAACTTGCGCTTGGAAAACAAATCATGTACACACGGCACATGCTGAAACGGAAACTGGTTTACAGAGTTTGGTATTGACAAAATGGGAATCAGTTTTTCTCGTTGATCAGCTCGTACTGACAAAAAAGTAATTCACCGCTTTTTTCGTCACGAAGATGGAGTCCGTTTCCATTGCAGTATTTGAACTGCTTGCAAGTCGCGCATTTGCCGCTCTTCGTCCAGCTACGATCTCGCATATTTGTAAAGCGGTTCTCCCAAACTTCCCAGAAATCATCGGCGTAGATATTGCCTTGAATGTAGTCGCTGCGAAGACTCGGACAGGCCGAGATAGATCCGTCAATCAGCACAGATCCGACAGAGACTCCTGCTTTACAAAAGAAGAATGAATCGCGGGCTTTTCCCTCGTAGGGTCCAAGAAAGCCCTCGCAGCCGTAGCTCGCGCTGATGATGCCTTCTTCGCGGCAACTCACAATGAAATCCATCAGCCGGACAAACTGATCCGATGAAAGTTTCAGGTGGTCGTTCTGCGCAGCGCGTCCTTTGGGAAATATCGTGAACAGTCGCCATCTTTTAAGACAGGTTGTCACGAGAATTTTCTTCAATTCATCAAGCTCAGACAGATTGTTTTGATGAACACATGTGACTACATCAAATTCAAGATCGTTGCACTTGGCACATAGCTCAATTGCCTTCAAAGCCCGAACATAAGAGCCCTTTTCCCCTCTGAAAATATCGTGGCTTTTTTCAAGTCCGTCGAGACTGATCGTGATCGATCTCAGTCCTGCCGATCGCAGCGAATCGAGTCGCACTGCGTCAAGCGCGAATCCGTTGGAAACAATTCCCCACGGGAATTCCCGCTTGTAAAGTTCAATGCCGCATTCTTCAAGATCGTTTCGAAGAATAGGCTCACCACCGGTAATGACAATGGTCGTATTATGAGGATCAACATGTGGTCTCACACTATCAACAGCTTTGAGGAAATCTGCAATAGGCATGTCTTTGACCGACGAACTTTTCGTACAGTCGCTACCGCAATGTGAACAGTTGAGATTGCAACGAAGGGTACATTCCCAGAAAAGGTAGTTCAGTTCGTGAAGTTTCGTCTGCGCTGATCGGAAGGCTCTGAAAAGTTCAAGACCGAGTCCCGTTTGAAATGGGATTTTGTTCATTGATCAGTTCTTCGGTTTAACAAAGACATCGACAGTTTTTGTAAGTGTTCCTTCAAACCAATCACCTTTGCCACCGGTAAGCTCACTTGACGGAGTAAGAACAGCTATCGATGTATCGGTGAATAACCCGTTAACAGCTCCATCGGTATCGCTTATACTGACAACAAGACTATCGACAGGATATGTGGTAATCGACAGAGCATAATCACCCAGGTTTCCAGTAAAGGCGGTATCTGATTCCCATTCACCCGCAACCGTTACCTTTAAACCTTTTACAGCGGTGCTATCTGCTGAGGATTTGACGGTTCCGAGGAGTTTATATGTGGCACTTG
>CAIOZP010000573.1 GCA_903862805.1 uncultured Fibrobacterota bacterium | reverse complement strand
TCGGCCTGTTCGAGAACCGTCCGGCAGGTTTCGAGAGAGACAGCGGTGTTGACAACACGCGACACTCCGGCAGATTCGGCGTTTCGCATCTGTAGAGAGAGTTCATCGTCGGTCAACGAATAGAGATGTGCATGTGCGTCAAAAAATAGCCCTGATTTATCATACATAACAAATCGCAAATCCTTGTAGTCAGATTGACAAATGGTAAACCGGCTCCGTCATTCATAAACTGCGATGCACTCGACTTCGACCTTACCGCCAAGCGGAAGCCCCGCGACCTGTACTGTTGATCGAGCCGGTTTGTGTTCGCCAAAGGCTGCGGCATAAATCGCGTTCACCTTCGCGAAGTCGTTCATGTCGGCCAGAAAAACCGTGGCCTTGGCGACATTGTTCATGCCAAGTCCCTGCGACTTCAACAACCCCGAAATATTCCGAAACACCTGTGTCGCCTGTGTTTCAGCATCGTCGCCTGCAAGTTTGCCGGTGATCGGATCAATGCCGAGCTGCCCCGAACAAAAGAGAAAACTCCCTGTTCGGATTGCCTGAGAGTAAGGGCCGATTGCGGCTGGAGCATCTTTTGTCGTCACGATTTCCATGAATCCAGAGTCCTCTGTTTAGTTGCAATATCTGTCAATCTGGTAGGTTTAAGGACAAGCGATGCCCTTCCTTCATCCCGCTTATGACTTTTTAATTCTCAATAGTAATCTGCTGCCAAGCCTTGTTGTAGAGCTTGATATTTTCACCAACGTCCTCTTTGAATTCCGAGTTTTTCAAATCGGAGATCTCGTACTTCGGCTTGGTCTTTCTTAATGCGCGAGCTTTTTCGTTCAGGCTCGGCAAAAGCAAATAATCGCAAATACGGGCGTAAATGTCGGGGCGATGAATGTAGTTGATGAATTTATAAGCGAGTTCTTTGTGTCTGGCCGTTTTGAATATGCACAGGTTGTCCATGTACATCGGGCCGCCTTCTTTCGGAATGAAGAAGTCAACATCACCGGCTTTGGTACTGTCGTATTCCTTGAAAATGTTTTCGGCGTAGCCATGTACCACCACGAACTCTCCTGCGGCAAAACTTTTTGCGAAGGCTTCAGCATCGAACTTCTGAAGATTCTTCTTCCACTTCAGCACGAGGTCACGGGCCTGATTGATCTGGTTAGTATCCACCGTATTTACAGAATAGCCGAGGGACTTGAGTGCCGCGCCTAAAACCTCGCGCATGTCGTAAAGCATGGTCATTTTTCCGGCAAGATCTGACCGCTCGAATATGTTCCAGCTGTGCTCGTATCCATTCACCTTTGTTTTGTTTACCGCCACGCCCGACGAGGCCATCATATACGGAACCGAGTAGTGATTCCCTGCATCAAAATGAATCTTTGAAAGTACGGAAGTGTCGATGTTTGCGAAGTTGGGAATTTTCGTTTTGTCAATCGTGTCGAGCATGCCTTCCTTGGCCATGATCGACACGTAGTCACCCGATGGAACCACAACATCGTAACCGGTAGCGCCGCCCTTGATCTTGGCAAACATCTCTTCATTGGAGGCATAAACGTCATAGACAATCTTGACGCCAAACTCTTTCTCGAAATCGCTCAACACATCGTCGGGAATGTAACAGGTCCAGTTGTATATGTATAG
>CAIOZP010000572.1 GCA_903862805.1 uncultured Fibrobacterota bacterium | reverse complement strand
TTAAGGGCTGGCTAAGCCCTTCCTTCTTCTGATTTCCTGAACCAAGGACAATCCCAAAACAGAAAGGAAAATATGTAATAGCACATCAACCGAGCACTGACCACGGAGAGGATTTGCTTGGTAAGCAGATTCGACAACGGGCAACTCGTTTCTCCTGACAATCCAGTTCTCGCGACTTAATGACAAGCATCCACAAACCTCTTGAAAGGAGAAAATATGCATAAGTAACACAAGGCAGCCCGTTTCCTTGATGACCTGCCATTGGTGTTTACGAATCATGTCGATGAGTTTGTGGCGCATGTAGCATCGCGAAACAACGCGATGGATTCACGTCATGGAGCAACTCCGGAACGCACAGCACTTATGAATTCAATCCTCGCGGATCTTACATCTATCGAAGATACCGCGAACGTGATTTACGCCAATAATCCGTCGGTAAAAATATTGTTCACAGTTGGCAAGGCGAACCAAACTCGACATAACCCAAAACCTCCGTCCGCAGCCGGTTGACTGCAAAACGTCAATCGGGAACTTTTTCCTCGGCAGCCAGAAGCACTTCGAGTACATCGGCTTCGTTGGCGGCATCGATCAGGCGTTCCTTGAGAGATTCCGTTGAAAGCATCCTGGCCAGATTTGACAAAATGGTGATCTGCGCGCTCGGCATCGACGACGGTGTAAGTATGCAAAAAACTATGCCCACAGGGTTTCCGTCGGCCGCTCCCCAGTCCATTGTCTCGGCAAGTGATGCGAATGCAATCAGGGGTTTTGTAAGTCCGGGCAGTCTCGCGTGTGGAATCGCGGTTCCCTGACCTATCGCGGTTGAGAGAGTTTTTTCTCTTACGCCCACGGCTGTTTCGGCTTCATCAAGATTGAAAACCGGATTGACGAAGTGAATGGCTCCGACAAGTTCGCGGATAACATCATATTTCGACAGCGCATGTTTAAGGCCGATTTTAACTGCTCCACCAACCAATATTTCGGAAAGTTTCAGGGCTGGCACTTCGTCGAACTCGTCGCGGATTTCACCGACGATTTCTTCGACAAGATCTTCCATGCTGACCAATCCGACAATCTGTTTCTGTACATTTTCTACCAGCGCCATGCAGATGCGTTTCTGCTGAAAAAGGCCGAGACAATCTTCGAGCAGCATCGTTTCCGAAACTCTTGCAAGCGGTCGGGAGATCTTTTGAAGATTAACAGATTCTTCCATGGCAAGTGCCTGGAAAAATTCCTTCGCATGGACATACCGGCCCGCACCAGCGAGTCCTTCGGCGCGAGTATGGCAAAGCGGATAACGCGTGTATTTACGACTTTGCAGAAGTTGCGAAGATCCGGTTTCGTCATCGGCAAAAAGGCAGACCAACTTGTCGGCCGGTGTCATGACTTCCTTCACCGACGATTTCACAAAGTCAAAAAGGTTTTCGAACATCATCAATGAATCAAGCGAAAGCTTGCCAGCTTCTTCGCGTCTGTCAAGCAGGATGCGGATTTCCTCATCGGAATGCAGCGGCTCTCCGGCGGCCTCTTCGGAGAGGCCAAAGAATTTTGCGATACCGGAGGATACGTGATCGAGAACCCAGATCGGAGCGAAGGAAATCCTGCGAAAAATTTCAAGCGGACGAATTATTGCAAGACTGATTTTTTCGGCCTGATGAATCGCAAAGAGCTTTGGGGTCTGTTCGCCAATAACAATATGAATCGCGGTGATAATCCCAAACGCAAACACAGCAGAAACCGCATGAGCGAGGTGTGATTCTGGGTTCACATGGAGTCCCGGCGCGAATTTGAGAATCAGATGAAGAAACGCAGGTTCGCCAAGCCATCCGATTGCAAGGCTCGACATGGTAATTCCGAGTTGTATCGCGGCAAGATAGGCGTTGATGCTCTCCTGCGCCATCTGCACCAGGCGCGCCGAACGGCTACCGGAATCCACAAGTTCTTCAATACGGCTGGCGCGGACACGGATCAGGGAAAATTCGGCAAGAACGAAATAGGCATTAAAAGCGATGAAAAGCAGCGTAACAAGAATGGAAAAAATCATACGGTTCGACTACGATATGTCAAGCGGTGTCCCGGTTATGTGAATATCGAGAACCCTGGTCAGGCCCATCGATTCAAACGCGCGGTGAATTCTTACGTCGGCATTGATCACGCGCATCTCCCGCCCTGATTCCTTGACCACATTGTAAAGTCTCATGATCAGGCCGATGCCAAGGCTGAAGAGGGAATCGGTCGTAACAAGGTCGATGACCACATCGCAACGTCCGGCATCAAATGCCGCGCGGAAATGATCCTCCATGATACGCACGTTATCCATGGTGATGACCTCTTGCGGTGTAACCCACATGCGACCATCCCGGTAGGCTATCTCAAGGTTCGAGGAACTCATAGGCTCCCTCCGTTTTGCCGGTCAACTAAATGCAGACGCGATAAAATATACGGTTCGCAAGCTTGCTGCGGAAATATTCTTCATCGACTTCCGAAGCGGCGGGATTCTATTCCAACAGAGCCGTAAATGCAAGAACCTTCTGAAATTTTCCGGATGCGGGAAAATACAGAAGCGGCCGGAAAATCCGGCCGCTTTGTTAATCAATATATGTCGAGGAAAACCTCGCCGGTAAGGCCCGCGGGCCTTCCGTTCATTCGCAAAACATTGTCGGATGTACTCGCTACAGTAATGGTAAGCACGTTCCGTTTCGGTTCTACTACATCGGTTACATCGAAACAGGCTGGCTGAAAAACGCTGGTTCCGACTTCTTTGTCGTTGATCTTTATCCGCGCCGCTCCCGACAAACCGTTTACACGAAGCACAAGCTTCTGGTATTCGTTGGGAAGCTCCACAACCTGCACGTACTCGCCGTAACCGCAAAGATATGGATAACCGCAACCGGTCCATGATCCGTACGTTACTTCTCCGGCAGGAAGATCGATCATCCAGCCGCGCGGCCCTTTGCGAAGCGAGAACGCGCCCAGCAACATGGGAGGAAAATCAAGCGGCGCTGGAGGATTCACAGATCCGCTGGTGCGGATCGAAATGCGGTTTGTTCCTCCGGTGAGCGCATCCATCAGGTCGTAGTTCTGGGTTGCACTTGCGTATAGTCTTGCACTGTCGCCGAATCTGCTCACAAGACTATCGGAGATCATTTTTACGCTGACACCGTTTATCATCACCTCGACATCGCCAGGATAACGACTGAACGCCGCATCAAGCGAAAGGATGCAACTTTCAGGCTTCTGGTCAACATCGAACGCCGTTTCGTGGAAATGAAAGTACCCCGACGAGTCTTTTGTAAGACCGATCTTGGTACTCCAGGCGGAAAGCGGCATTACGTTCGGCGAAACCGGAGTAAACGCCCAGCGATCCTTCACGATAAGCCGGTACTGACGCGAGAGCTGCGGCATGACAAAGCCAACCTTATGCTTCGCAGAAACCGTAGCCTGCTTCGCATTGGCGGCGACAAGAACAACCGTCTGGCGCGGAGCAAAATCGAGTTCAATCGCCGAAAATTCTTCGCTGTGTTCAACACCGGGGAGATCATTCAGATCGCCGGTTTCGGCGTTGAAATAATAAAGGTATTTGGAAACAGGAACCTCTACCAAAGCTGAGTAATCTTTTTTCTCCGACGAGTTGTGCACGATAAAAGTATCGAGACCTGTCGGCGAAGTTCCGTGCGTAACGGAAAGATCAGCACATACTTTTCCGGCAACCGAAACCTGCGACATTCTTGGAACGTCATCAAGTACCGACGCGAGTTCGCCGGACTGCACAATTCGCGGCAAGTCGGATTTCTGACGAAGAAGCTTCATTATGCGCGCCATGAATGCAGGATTCTGACCATCGTCAATGCCGCCCTGAGGAGCTTCATTGATAAAGAAGATATGCCCGCCACGCGCAGCCAATTTTTCAAGGAAAACAAATGTCGAGTTGTTCACCAACCGAGCATACGGAATAATAACCGCTTTGCCATCAAGTTTTCTGTTCTTGGGTTGGGAAGTCGGTACAAACGAGCCATCGGCTTTGATTGTGCACGACTGCAAGAACTGCTCGCTGACAATCTCGAATTCGATGTTCAAAGCACGAAGCTCACCGACCGTACGCCGGAAAAGCGTCATTGCACGCTTGTAGGAATCGGAATTGTCGGGAAGATAATCTGCCATCGCCGAGGCATACGGCATAACAACAGCAACATGCCGCGTCCGCAATCCGGAAGCAAATGGCATCATGTTTTCAGCATAGTCGCAAAGCTCACCGATCCACGGCCATTCTGGATGGTACCAGCTATGATTAAACGGAGTCTTGAAGTGACTGCGCCTGTCGGGATTGGCGTAACAACCATCAAGTAGGAGATGATTCACTCCGAGCGAAACGCAGGTATCAATCTCATTTTTAAGGCTTTGAATCGATGCGGATTGTCCGTTTGAACTTCTTCCGAGAACCGCAACTGTTTCTCTACGATATTCCAACGCATTGGAATCGGCCACAGCCTTGAACAGATGGAAACCAGCTTCGGTTCCATCAAGGCACTGGGCACCGGCAACAGCGATCTGCCCCTGCGGAAGAGCAGGAAGCTCACTAAGCTGTTCGGAGCCACCGGCGATGTCGTATTCAGGCAGAAGAACCCACTGGGTCATACGAAGTTTCGCCAACGCCGTCTCGATGACCGCTGGGAAACGCTCCTGCATCGACTGGATTATAAAGTTATAGACATGCGCACGGTTTCTGGCATACACATCATCAACCGGAACAAACAATGCAGGAATAGCGTCAAGTATCTCTTTTTTATAGCGACTGCGATATTTTATCACAAGGTCATCATCCCAAGGGATGCTTCCATTGGACGGAATCACAGCGGGAAGTTCATTGACAATTCCGTTGAAAACCGACGGGACAAATTTTTCAAAACGGGAAACAAAGCGCTCAACAACCTGCTGGCAACTGACATTGGCAGCCTTCGGGTTGAAAAGATTCGGCAGGTATCGACCAAATACATCTTTTTGCCATATCTTGCGGAAAACCAAGACTTTCCAATCTCCAGCAGGAGCCTTCCATGAAATCGATGTAGCCTTTGAAGTAATAGAAATGTGCTTGACTGATGACGCGTCGGCTTTTCCATCGGCGATCCGAAGAGCCATCGCGATATACTGATCGGGAGATACTATCGGATACTCGAAAGCGCCTTTTCCTGAAACCATTTCCACTTTTTCAAGCGAAAGGCGTTGTGCGCGAAGTGAGGAGTTGACCAACGCTTCCCTATGGAATGTTTCAGTCCAGCTTATGGAAACATCTTCTGCGAGCTTCACTCCGAAATCGGCAGCTTTTGCTGCGACAAGAACCTTCTCAAAAATTTGAAAGAACTCTTCGGACATAAATTCCGGTTGCATTTCACGTCCGGGACGTATTGCAACACCAGCAAAACCCTTTTCGATGAATTCAGTCAACTGGCGAAGTATCGCGTCTTCGTTAATGCCTCTATTCCAAATCCAAAGCGCCCACAATCGACGCTGAACCGGTTTTGCTGCTGTTGATCCTTTAGGCTGGGCCTTCAAAACGGACTCCTTGGCGTTAGACCATATATACTATAAATAGCTCAAACACTATACAAACTAATAGACGCACATTTGTGAGTCAAGAAAAACAGCTAAAACAGCCTACTTGAGCACACAGCTTTATTGCTCGTAACATATTGTTAATTAGGGTATTAAGGCAGTATAATTTTTTTTTATTTTTCGACTATTAGCCTTCGAAAATCTTCAGCCGCAATTTGATGAACCAGCAAGTACAATTATCTATTGGGATTAAGCCATTGTCTGGAAGATAGTTGTAGC
>CAIOZP010000571.1 GCA_903862805.1 uncultured Fibrobacterota bacterium | reverse complement strand
TAGAGTCGGGGGATGAAGTATGCAGATGTTTATCCGGAACAGGATTTCCAAAATTCCGCCTTTGAGTCATAGTTCCGAGATGCTTCAGGTCTTCGACCAGTTTTTGCGTCACAGAGATTTCTCATATCTTCCAATAAATAGTAAACGGAAGCTGTGAGCCACTCGGAATAATACGTGAATACGATCTCAAGGAATATGCCTACGCTATTTTCGGGCGCGAGCAGATAAGGCATCATTCGATCCGCGAGTTTGTTATTCCGCGTCGGAGAGTCTTTTTTATTCGCGCGACTGCTTTTTAACGCGTCGGAAGGTCTTTTGAACTTGCTTTGACATCTTTTTTCCGTGTCGGAGAGTCTTTTTTACTCGCGCGACTGCTTTTTTACGTGTCGGAAGGTCTTCTCGCCTTGCGCAACGTCTTCTTGACAGGAAAATCTTCTTCTAAAGGCTCAAAACGGCGTTTTTTGCACGCAGCTCTGGCAATCGCCGGATATTCCGCTATACACCGATCAGGTAGATACGAAGTTTTCGACCGCATAAGCACCGTAAATCCTTGAATCTCCGACTCATTCTGCGAAGCGATAATCTTTGCGAGATCACCAGATTTTTCTATCTATAAAATAATAGCGTAACAAATCTGTAAACAATTTCTAATAGTCCCCGAACAATCGCAAAGTATATTTGGGCGGTTTGATTTCAGGGTTTCCTGACTGATGTCGCTTTAGGGCGTGATCGGGCATTGAAAGGATTACTGATGAATTTTCTCGAAAAGATATACTTCGGTCTTCAACGCAACATGAAAGCGTTGAAACTGTTTTTCATACTTTGCGGGCCGGGTATAATTGTCATGCTTGCCGATAACGATGCCGGTGGCATTACGACTTACGCTGCCACAGGCGCCAAATACGGCTATGGACTTATCTGGTTCCTTGTCGTCCTGCTTCCGGTTGCATATTTCGTTCAGGAAATGACCGTCCGCCTTGGTGCGGTAACAAAACACGGACACGCCGAAGCGATATTCTCCGCATTCGGTTCGTTCTGGGGATGGTTTTCACTTGTCGATCTTCTCATTGCAGACTGGCTGACACTCATCACCGAATTCATCGGAATGACCGCTGCACTCAGCATTTTTCATGTGCCTCCTGCACTGACCATTTTTGCGGTTGTGCTGCTGATGGGCTTCATGGTTCTTCAGGGAAAATATTGGACCTGGGAAAAGATTGCGATGGGCTTCTGTGCACTCAATCTCATCTACATCCCATGCGCATTTATGGTTCATCCCGATTTCAAGGCAGTCATTCACAGCGGCATGATTCCGCATTTCCCAGGCGGCTTCAATAACGAGATGTTTTTCTTTCTTATGGCGAACATCGGTACAACCATCGCGCCGTGGATGATCTTCTTCCAGCAAAGTTCGGTGGTTGACAAAGGTCTTCAAGAAAAAGACATCAAGTGGGGACAAACCGACACGCTGGTCGGCTCGATTTTTACTGTTGTGGTCGCCATTTTCATCGTGATAGTTACCGGTACGGTTCTCAACGGCGTCCCGATCGACAGCGCCGAGCAAGCCGCCCGTCACCTCATGAAGATTGACAAATACGTCGGAACATTCGTTGCCATCGGCCTTTTCGATGCGGGTCTTCTTGGCGCGATTTGCATTTCGCTTGCAAGTTCATGGGCATTCGGCGAGGTTTTCGGATGGGCGCATTCCCTGAATCGCAAGGTCAAGGAAGCACCGTGGTTCTACGCGGTCTATTTCTTCGCGCTGATTTCAGCCGGAGTGGTGGTGCTCATTCCTGGTGCGCCTCTGGTGCTGATCACCCTTTTCGTTCAGGTTGTAGCGGTAACTCTTCTTCCAGCGGCGCTTGTTTTCCTTTTGCTTCTGCTTAACGACAAGGAAACGATGGGCGACAAATACCGAAATACTCTGGCGCAGAATATTATCGTCGGGTTCATTGTTGCCGGAGTCATTGTGCTTTCAACATTGTACGGAATCAGCGCAATCTTCCCCACTATGTTCAAATAGACAAAGAGGATTATTTATGAATTCAATCATGTCGCTTTTCAGAAATATGGCCGAAACTGTACATGAAATAAACCTCAAGTACGCAAAGCCGCGTATCGCCTTGACACCGGCAGTGAAGTTCTCGCTTCTTGCGTTGCGAATCTATCTTTTTCTGCTTGTCGGTCTTTTGATAGTCAAATTTTTTACCGCCCTTCACGGCTGAGGTGAATGATGAATACCACCGAACCCAAAAAACTTCAGCCAGACAAGTCATGGTTTCTCACTGAACTGATTGGTGCTAAAGTCGTTTGCGACGGGCGCACAATCGGCAAACTTACCGATATTACTGTCGAGGAGATCGGTCCGATCCCGCATGTACGTTCCCTTGTTGTTCACCGACCTTTCGGTGATCCGCAACTGATAATTCCGATCGAGCAGATCACCACGATCGCAAGTCGCCTCATTACTGTCGATCTCGAATCGACTGCCATATACGAACACAAAATTTTGCCGGAGGTCACCCTTCTAAAAGATTATCTGCTCGACAAGAAGGTCATCGACACAGAAGATCGCGAAGTATCGATCGTTTACGATGTCCGTATCATCATGATCAATAAAAAGCTCTATGTAAGCGAGGTTGATTTTAGCCGCTACGGACTTCTTCGGCGTCTTGGCTTTGCCTGGGCCGCGCCTCTGCTAAACATAAAGCAGGATCTTGTTTCGTGGATGTATATCCAATCGCTACCGACCGATATTTCGAGTTTCAAAGGAAGTCTCAAACTTAAAACCCTGCGCGAGACGCTCTCAGATATGCCTGCTGTCGATATCGCCGACATAATCGAAGAACTCGACAGGGAACAGCGGGCACTGGTGTTCGGCGGACTCGAAAGCGACCACGCATCAGACACCCTCGAAGAAGTCGATCCCTCAGTTCAACGTGAACTTATTGCCACAATGGCAAAGGATTCTGTTGCTCAGCTTGTCAATCAGATGACACCGGCTCAGGCCGCCGATATCCTGTCGGTTTTATCCCATGTAGAAAAGGAAAGTATCCTGCTGCATCTCGATACACACCTTGCCTCGCGTGTCAAGCTGATTCTCGAACGACAGGATGAAGATATTCTCCACTATACCACAACACGCATCCTCACCTACCATCCCGCCGAGGTTGTTTCATTCGTCCACGAGACCTATGCTGAAAACGTCAAAAACAAAGACGTCCATACCTACCTCTACATTGTGAACAGCGATAATATCCTCGAAGGCGTTCTCGGAATCACAGATCTCTTGCAGAACAAAGGCAGCTCGTATCTGAAAGATGTAATGACAGACAGCGTCGTTACCTTGTCTCCTGAGAACACACTCAAAGACGCATCAGAGCTTTTCATCCGCTACGGATTCAGGGCAATTCCGGTTGTCGATGAAGAACATCATCTCCTTGGAGTGATCCCGTACAAAGACATCATGGGGTTGAAACACCGATTCGTGGAGTAACGTTTTTTTCTACTTTGCGAGCTTGTCTAATCGCAAAGAAAATTGTGCAACAATGTCATGCTCTTCGTGATCTTTGCTTTCGCAATTGTTCAGATTGGGAGTAGATACGTCGGCACGAGCGGACACATTAGTTGAAATATGTAGCCAGTTTGCGCCAACAAGTATAATACTGCCAATAATAAAATGAATCTGGTAAATCACAGTTCAAAAAAAATGAAACAGAAATCACTTCCATATCAACAGATGTTCATCGGCTGGCTCGCGACGGAGCGCGGACTCTCCGTGAACACGGTTGAAAGCTATACCTTCGACTGTTTCCGGCTTCAGGCATTCCTTGACGAAACAGGAATTGCTGCGCTTCATGTCGATGGTAAAATACTGGCCCGATATATCGAGTCGCTTTCCGACATCGGTTATGCTGCGACTTCAATTCAGCGCACGTTAGCCTCGCTGAGATCGTATTATTCTTATCTTGCAGCAGAAGGTGTGATTGCAGTCGATCCATCGGAACTGCTTGACAGTCCGCGAACATCACGGACGCTTCCCGACATACTCGCAGTTCCGGAAATGCTTTTCCTGCTCGACTCGATTGATCCGGCAGACACGAAGGGACTCCGTGATCGTGCAATGCTCGAATGTCTTTATGCCACCGGAATGCGGGTTGCCGAGCTGTCGGTATTTTTGTTCAGCGATATATTACTTGAAGATCAACTTGTGAAAATTTTCGGCAAAGGTTCAAAGGAACGTATAGTTCCAATAGGACAAACCGCGCTCGGCTGGATTGACAGATGGAAACGCGAGGGCCGTGCCGAATTTGCCAAGCTCTCAAGCGGAGAAACCGTATTTCTCAATGCACGCGGCGGCAAACTTTCACGAATGGGAATCTGGAAAATCATTCAGGCGCGCGCGCTTGCTGCAAATCTTAATGTGCACATTTCGCCGCACACATTCAGGCATTCGTTTGCGACACATCTGCTTGAAGGCGGCGCTGACCTTCGTGTTGTGCAGGAACTGCTCGGTCATTCGAGCATCGTAACGACAGAGATATACACGCACATCGACCGCGAATATCTGCGCGAGGTTCACCGCTCTTGTCATCCACGGAACATGCGATGAACGGTCTTCCGGCAACACTGATTCAAATTCATTATCATCTTCGCACCGGTGGTGTTCGGCGTGTAATGTCGGATTTATCAGAGTCGTTTCTGCGACTGGTTCCCAATGGCAAGAGTATTGTTTGTACGGCTTCATCTGTGGAAGCGTTTCGTATGGATGATGCCGAATATCGGCCTTTTGATATGCTTGACTATTGCGACAATATCGATGCAGAAAATGTATTTGCCTTTTCAGAGAAAATATTCTGCTTTATCAGCAAAATTATTGAAGAAGAGGATCTTCCAAAGCCAATTCTGCTTCTTGGACACAATATCAATCTCGCGAAAAACATCGCGCTCTCAAAAGCATTTGCCGAATTGAATTCGCATTATGTCAATTGTGAAGAAATAAAATTCATGATGATGGTTCACGATCTCGCAGAAGAGAATCGTCCCGACAGAATGTCGCTTGTAGAAGCGGCAGAGAGAAACGGTCTTCCTGTCAGGCAATGGCTCTGGCCTGAATGCCATTACCTCACAGTCAATCGTCGCAATGAACGCCTGTTTGACAAAGCAGGATTCAGTGCCACGTGGCTTCCCAATCGTATTGTGGCAATAAACAGATCCCGTCTGATTGACAAGCAGAACTTGCATCTCGCATTGCAAACGGTGGCTGCGACAGACGAAATTGTAATCAAAAAAAATCAGGCGATCATTTTTTATCCGGTTCGTGTAATTGAACGCAAGAATATTGCAGAGGCAATTTTTCTTGTGTCAATTTTGTTTGACGGAGTTTTGCTGATCGGATCATCAGGAACCAAGCAGTCCGATAAAGAATTTTTTGGGCGGATGAAAGAGCTTGTCAGTAAATTCAATCTGCCTGTGATATTTAATGCAGATCGCATTTCGGCCGCTTGTGGAGTAGATTTTTCCACGCTGTATGAAATTTGTGATTTTGCAATCAGCACTTCAACTGCGGAAGGCTTCGGTTACGGCATATATGAACCGTGCTTGTACGGAAAATCCCTTGTCGGCCGAATGCCGCATGGAGTCGAAGAAGATACTCTCATCGATCTGTCCCATCTTTATACCAGACTTCCATTGCCTAAAGAATTTCCTTTTTGCGGAGCCTGTGAAGATTTTGCGGCATTGCCTGTTAGCGCACGCGAAAGAATCCTTGAGC
>CAIOZP010000570.1 GCA_903862805.1 uncultured Fibrobacterota bacterium | reverse complement strand
GCATGGTGTCAAGACACATCCTTCCGGCTTTACAGACTGGCGAGAAGACCTGTTTGGTCATGCTCGATTCGCTGCGCCTCGATCACTACATGGCGATTCAGGGTCAGCTCAAGGCGCGTTTTGCCGTCGAGAACGGACTCGCGTGGTCTATCGCCTGCGGGTCTCCGGAGTTCGCCCGTGCCGCGCTTTTCACAGGGCTGTTTCCTGCCGAAGTTGCCGAAAAATATCCGGCGGAATGGAAATCAATCTGCGATTCCGCAACACCGCTTGTTTCGCCAGAGGCATCACTCATGAAGAAGCATCTGGCGACCCTCGTTCCCGACCTCGAAGAAAGCGACATCTCTTTTGTCTCTCTTCCCGACGAAGGAAGTTCCCGCGAGCTCGAAACCAATATCGATAAGTATTTCGGTTCGCGGCTTCTTGTGCTCGATGCAGGGTTCATCAATTCGATTCTTTATGAAAACGGTGGTTCAACGCTTGCCGCAAACATCGCCACCGACGATGTTTCGCTTCGCAGTCTGGTCTCGTCCTGGTTCGAGCGTTCATCCTTGCTCAAAGCGATGGAAAGGCTTTCCGAATACGGATTCAATATCATCCTCGCAAGCAGCGGCGGATGCAATCTATGCACACGCGGAACAGAATACTATGGCACCGACAAACCACGCTTTGGCACGCGATGTCGCGGTGGAGAGAGCATCACCTGCGATGAGCGTTACGCGCTTTACGTCCACGAACCGGCGCGCTGGAAGCTTCCCGCCGAGTCAGATAAAACGCGCTATATAATCCTGCACGACAATTATTATTTCATGGAACACAGCATGTATCTGAATTACATCACCCAGCACCGTCCGTCGTTCCAACGCGGCGGGATTTCCATGAACGAAATGCTTGTGCCGATAGCGGTACTTAAACCCAAGAGTTTCTGATGCTAATCGGGAAGCACATAACAGGCTCGGTTGCAGAGACAAGAACACTCGGTGCCGAAATTGCTAAACGGATTTCCGTCGGATCTTGTGTTGCTCTCTGCGGAACTCTCGGCAGCGGAAAAACCGAATTGGTTCGTGGGCTGGTCGATGCACTCAATGAAGGCGAGACCGTTCGTAGTCCGAGCTTTGCGCTGGTGTACACCTACGACTGCCGCAAATTTCCGGTCTATCATTTCGACTTTTACCGGCTGAACAATTCATCGGAGCTTCTTGAAATCGGCTACTGGGACTACATCGCCGATAAAAATGGAGTCTGCATCATCGAATGGGCCGACATGTTTCCCGAAGTTGTTCCCGAAGACGCGATCTGGCTGCGTTTCGCAAACGGCAATTCCGACGACGAAAGAATTGTGGAGATCACCACGAAGTAGTACCGGGTGCTTTCTATCCACCATCAACCTGAATTTTTTCTGATCATCATCACCTGAAAAGCACACAAATTCCCGTGCAAGTTTTCTGTTAAAATCCGACGATGACGCCGTATTTTTTGACGAACCTCACATATCTT
The DNA here is from genome assembly GCA_903862805.1 of uncultured Fibrobacterota bacterium. Classification (GTDB taxonomy): domain Bacteria; phylum Fibrobacterota; class Chitinivibrionia; order Chitinivibrionales; family CAIOZP01; genus CAIOZP01. The sequence continues at coordinate 464 of CAIOZP010000570.1, read as the reverse complement.
CTTAAATACCGAAGTTGCTTATTGACGTGCAACAATGGCCATAATATTTATCCGGTATGAATTACCTCTTTGTGAGATCATTTCAGATTTATCCACCGGTAAATCATATCCCCAAGTGAAACCACCGCCAGAACCGCCATACATATCACAAGCCCTGCATCAAGCCTGAAGTTGAAAACATCCGATGCTGCTTTTGCAATAGCGGCTTTGGCAAGAAACATTTCTGAAAGCTGCCACGCGGCCGTGAGAGTTGTCGTGAACATAAAGATCATCGGCAGACCGGTCACCCATGAATATTTCGCCTTACCTGACTTAACGATGAGTGTAGTTCCTACTCCCAATGCAATTGCAGCGAGTAGCTGATTTGCCACACCGAACATCGGCCAGATGCTTGATATATTGCCGGATAAAATCAGATACGACCAAGCAGCAACAACCAATGTACTCGTTGCAATTACGCCCGG
>CAIOZP010000569.1 GCA_903862805.1 uncultured Fibrobacterota bacterium | reverse complement strand
TTGCAATGGGTGGCGGACCGTTTTATATGACATGGCCGAAAGTGATCCGTGTCGAGCTTACCGGAAAACTCAGGCCGTGGGTGAGCGCGAAAGATGTCATCTTGAAAGTACTTGAGCACCTTTCGACCAAAGGTAACGTTGGCTGTATAATCGAATACTCCGGCGAAGGAGTGAAAACTCTGTCGGTGCCTGAACGTGCGACCATTACAAACATGGGGGCCGAAACCGGTGTGACCACATCGGTCTTTCCATCCGATGAAATTACTAAAGCATTCCTCACTGCTCAGGGACGTGTTGATGGTTGGCGGGAAATCTCCGCCGATGCTGATGCTGTTTACGATAGGACAATCGCAGTAGATCTTTCGACACTTGTTCCGCTTGCCGCCTGTCCGCATTCGCCGGGCAATATCAAAACCGTGAAGGAACTTGCCGGAACCAAGGTCGATCAGGTTTTGATCGGCTCCTGCACAAACGCGAGCCTGCGCGACATCAGTATTGTTGCCGGCGCACTTCGCGGTAAAACGGTTTCGCAGACAATGAACTTCGGCCTCGCATGCGGAAGTCGGCAGGTGCTTGAAATGGCAAGCCGCAGTGGTGCACTTGGCGACATCATCGCTGCCGGAGCACGAATCCTCGAAAGTGCCTGCGGATTCTGCATAGGAAATTCACAGGCACCGCGTACCGGCGGTGTATCACTTCGCACAAGTAATCGTAATTTCTTCGGTCGAAGCGGAACCAACGAAGCCGATGTCTATCTTGTCTCTCCGGAGACCGCAGTTGCATCCGCTCTGGCCGGTAGCTTTGTTGATCCGACAGAATTTTTCGCGCCTGACGACTATCCGAAATTCGAGTTGCCCAAAAACTTCATTATAGACGATTCGATGATTGCAGGTTCTGGTAAGGCTCAATCCGATATATCCGTTTTTCGTGGGCCGAATATCGGTGAACCTCCCCTCAATGTTGCCATGTCCGATAGCATCAACGGCGTCGCAACGATTGTGGTTGAAGACAAAATCACCACCGACCACATTATGCCCGCAGGAAGCAGACTGAAATATCGTTCTAACATCCCCAAATATTCCGAATTTGTTTTTGAACGCAACGACCCCGATTTTGCGAAGAACTGTCTCGGCAACAAAGAAAAAGGTGTCGCTAATTTCATAGTTGCCGGCGAGTCGTATGGTCAGGGTTCGTCGCGCGAGCACGCTGCCATTTGCCCGATGTTTCTTGGAGTCAAGGTTATCGTGGCCAAGAGTATAGAGCGAATCCACAAAGCCAATCTTGTCAACTTTGGAATCATTCCGGCTATTTTCAAAAATGAAGATGACTATGCCCAGATTTCCGTTGGCGACATACTTGCGATAGAAGGTGTTATGTCGGCTATTGAAAGTGGCGAGTCGACAGTCATCCTGAAAAACCTTACCCGTTCCAAAGACATTCCGCTTTTAGTCGAGTTTACAAAACGGGAACGGATACTGCTTGTAGCAGGCGGCATGATTAATGCCACCAAGGCTGGTCTGATCTAAATATTCTGCCGGATGTATTTTGCATCCAGAGCCAGTTGTTTAACAAAAGGGAATCTGATGCCGCTTACTCGAGAAGAAATAAACCGCAAAGTCCTTCACCTTGGTGCGCTACTCATGCCTGCCGGAATATTCTACGCTCCGGAGATTTTCGTTTCGCTTGGAATGACAGAACTGCTTTCAAGATGGACTCCGAGCATCGTGCTGGCGATTCTGTTCTCCGGTTCTGTCATTGTCGAAAAAATCCGGATGAAAAACGAATTCGTACAGAAGCTGTTCATGGGGATGTTCGGTTCAATGCTTCGCAATGAAGAAAAAACCGCCACCACCGGCTCTACTTGGATCATCGGGTCAGCGCTCATCTGCTCGATCCTGTTCTTCGATCACCCAGAAATTTCTCTAATGACGCTCACGGTGTTCATACTCGGCGATGCAGTCGCAGCACTTGCCGGACAAAGCATTGGCGGCCGATATTTCAAAGTGAAGCTATGGCGTAAATCGATCGAAGGTTCTTTGTCGTGCTTTTTCCTGTGCCTTGTTTTCTTTATAGGATTGTTCCCGTTCCTTCCGCACCTGCTTGACAAATGGGGAAATTCAGTTCCGCTTCTTATCGCGATTTCGGCGGCACTGTCCACAACAATATTTGAACTTGTCCCTCTGAAGATCGGCAAAACGCTTGTCATAAATGATAATCTTGCCGTTCCTGTGATCACCGGATCGGTCATGCTTCTTCTGCGACACTTTTTCTACTGAACACTGCACAAAAACGATTTTGATCTTGACCGGATCGGCGGCCTTTCTTATACTGGCTCCGATTTGGGTTGGTCTTCTCCTCAAACCGGATCAATCGAGGCCGTCTGCAAGCGATAGGATTTTCTTGATTCTTTTCGAGTGCGGAGGTCGCCGCCGGTTTAGATCAGCCCGGACTCTTGAGGTTCTCAATCACTTATCCATGGAGAAAACATGGAACCCGCTTCAGTCGAATCGAAATCTGAAAGACGTTCAAATGCACCTGCCGTACGCTGGCAGAGCCGCGATGACCTGA
>CAIOZP010000568.1 GCA_903862805.1 uncultured Fibrobacterota bacterium | reverse complement strand
CTTTGCAATGTTTTTAGATTGAATATGAACCCAATCGGGTATTATATTCCGACACTGTAAGCTGAAATTAAGATTCTGATTTTGAAATACCACCAGGAGGTTCCAAGCAGTGAAGGCAGCCGGATACATGAAGTGGGCTCTTGCCTGTGCGTCTGCGGCGGTACTGTGTGCTCAAAGTGTCTCGGCTGATACAGCCGATGTCTCTGCGAGAATCGACAGCATATCAAAAAAACTGCCTATTATTGAACAGAAAGCTCAGGCCGCAATAATAAACGGTGCAAGCAGGCCAGTGGCGCTATTCGGCTACTCGAGGCTGCCTATGTATTTCTATAATATGTCAAAATATCCTGCGTTCATGGGCGAAGAATGGGCCGATACCACCAAGGTTTCCGGCAATATCGTCAAGTCGATGACAAAGTACCACGGTGACAACCACTACCTTGTTGCCGGAAGCGACGGAGCGGATCTCGTTGTCGGACTCGTGGTTCAGCCGAATCGTTTTGCTACCATGTGGAGTGACATCGGTTTTGCGCTGACATTCCCCGGAAGATCAAAGTACAACGCGAAAAATTCCGACACAATTTACGGTGCATACACTAAAGACACAGCGGCAACGATTGTTCAGCAAGATCACTACGCCGGAAACTCCGGAACATCGGTTCTCAATATTGACAACATGAATGCCGGTGTGAATTTTACCGGTAAATATGCAGCAATGACGATCAAATTCGGAACAACCCAGTGGATGCAGACTTCGCCACTGACCGTCTGGGGTGGTCAGCCGCGAAATTTTGCATGGGAATATCCTGTTGATGCCGGTGAAGAAACCTCATGGCAGTATTACCAAGAGGCAATGAACCGCGGTCTTGCCACCGGTTCCGATGCCTGGAACAAGAGAGCATTCAGTGGAATCAATCTTGAGACACAGCATCTTCCAGCCGATTTCTACTTCAATTTCATGTATGGACATTTCTCCGAGTTCGACTGTTTCGAGCGTGAATACCTCGACCTCTCGACCGATCTCGGATATACCATGGACGCCAAATATATTGGCACCAATCTTGGTTACGGCGATTCCTACAGACACGTGGTTGCCGGAAGACTGGCGAAGCTGATCGGTAGATTGACCCTTGGTGCCAACTATTCGAGTGTGATGGTCAAGCGCGACATCGTAACCGCTCTTAACACCGACTATTCAGACAAAAACACCACTTTCAACCTTATGAAAATGGCTTTCAACCTCAATGGCAACAACCTTTCCGATCCTTACAACAGAGGTTTCTACAAGGAGCCAAAGGCGCTGAGTATCGATCTGCACGGCGCACCCAACGACAGATTGACGTTTGCTGCCGATATTGCTGCAAGTCGCATCGATACAACCTACGTTCTTCCAGATTCAACAAACGTCGGATGGAAGCCTGCTGGCAACGACTACCATCTCCCGCTGTTTCCGGTAAGAGGATTTTCCCGTGCAAGCAGTTCTATCGATCCTGCGGTTTACGGATCACTTACCTATTCGGCGAGCAAGGTTGTCGTTAATGGCGAAGTGATTTATGCCAAACCGGGTTTCTACTCGCCGTTCTCTTCTGTCAACCCGATCAATGCGTTCATTCCTTTCGGTTCAAACATGCTTGAAGGCAGCACCTTCCTTAATATGGAATCGACGCCATACGTGCAGAACATGGCCGGTGCGCTTGTCAGTATTGCGCCAAAGCTTCGCGGCGAAGGGCACATAAAAATTTCCTACGGATACCATGCGCAGATAAAGGCAGCCCGCGACCTTATCTACTTTCCATACCGCCTGAACGGGCCCGACATCGTCAATGCAACGATGTCTTCCTACAACAAATTCGGATTTGAATTGATCGACTACCCGATGCAGGGTTCCGACTACAGCCAGAACAAAAGATACGCCAGACGCCTCGGCGACGAGAGTTATTTCCTGAATCTCAACGGCGACTATTCGCCCGGCCCGGAAGCCGGCGGCTTGCGCGCCGATCAGAACATGCTCTACGAGGGATTTGTTCCCTACCTCGACAGCACTTCTGCCTCGGAAAATTCCGACACAGTCAACCAGACCAACGTTTACAATGTGGCTACCAAGAAGCGTATTGTCGGAACTGATACGACTTACGGCCAGATTCTTGTTCCGACACATCAGAAGACGACCTTCAATCTTGATCTCGACGCTTCATACAATTTTGGAAAAGCACTTGGATCAAGCCACGATTTCTACCTCGGCGGATATGCGACAATCAACGGAATCTCCGGATCGTTCGATCCGAGTTCGTTCTTCTCGATCAACGAAAAACCGAAGGATAAAATGCTCTGGTCGGTCTACGGGAGATTCGAGCCTGCGGTATCGGTTACTCCACGTTTCTATCTTGTCGGACTTCTCGGATATGAAAACTGGCGCGGTGCAAACGCATGGATGTACGCCGATTCTCCCGGTGTCGATGCAAACGTCCGTTACAACAACACCTTCTCGACCTATTACGGACTCGGCAGCACAAAGACAAACACACCGACCGACATCGCCGTGCGAAATGTTCCGATTGACTATCGCGATTACGCCGTCGGCCTTGGATTCGACTGGGACATTTTCGACAGAGCTGGTTTGCATACCCGTGTGAAAATGTTCGGTCATAGAGACGTGAACTACCCAAGCAACGACTGGAAAGGCTTCATGCTCACCAGCGAGATCAGGTACTGGTTCTGAAAATGAAAAAACAATATAAAACAATAGTAACGGAAGGATCTCCGATGATCAGAAGGATTTCTTCGCTTATCCTTGTCGCGGCTCTTGCAACATCTGTGTCTGCGGCCGATAACGACAGCGCTCTTTCAAACATCGAGAAAAAAGTCGATGCCGCGATGAAAAAAGCCGGAGTCAGCATCGGCGGTGAGTTCGGATCGCAATTCACGAACTCAACGCTCAAAGGCGATGCAGTCAACGATCAGCGGAAAAAATCCGAGGAGATCGAAAACACCTACGTCGATCTCGACATCAATGCCCGTCCGCACGAACTGATCGGCGGCCGTGTTGTGATTCGCCTCCAGACCGATTGGCGCAATCTTTTCTCTGTTTACAACAGCCCTATCGTAAGCCGCTGGCTCAGCGTCGATGGTAATGCGAAAAAGATGTTCTCATACAACGTAGGAGACTTCAGGCAGCATTACACTCCACTCACTCTTTGGTCACCCGATGTCGACATTGCATGGGAACCGGAGATCTTCGCCCAGCAGAAACAGCGTGCCGAATATGAGGCTGCCCTCGGAAACAACGACCGTATTATGGAAGGTGTGAATTTCAATTTCGACGCACAGATCGCACCGATCTGCGACGAGGTTCATCTGAACGTACTCGGTTCGCGCCTTCGCACCTCCGGTACGCCCGACTTCAACAGCAACTACATGACGACATTTGCCGAAGCATCAAATATCGACAAGTATCTCGTTTCCGGAAATCTCGATCTGCTTGTCAGAAAGGGAATTTCGGTCGGCGGAACATTCATGAGCATCTTCGACTGGAAGGGCACGTACAACCGTCCGGCAATTTTCGACACCATGGCAAAGGCTCCGCCGCTTTCACGTCTCGCTGATACAGCGGCGCAGAAGACAATCATTGCCGACGGCCGTATCGGTCTTGGCACCGATCTCTTCGTCGACCCTGATGTTTTCAACGTAAAGCTTGGCGGTGAGTTTGCGACATCAATCAACGACTCGGCTTACTATGCAAGAAAAGACACCACGCTGATCGACACAATCCTAAAGGATACAACAATCAGCCGCGTCGGATTGAGCAACACCAAGACAAGTGCTCCGGCGATAAAGGCAACACTTGAGGCGAGTGTCGGACTCGGAGGAGCCGGAAAGATTACTCTTAGCGGTGCATTCATCAAAAATTCCGAAAATTATCGTAACGAACTCGCGCAGAGTCCGAGCTTCCACGCTGCGCGAATCCTCAACAGCGAAAACGATTCGATGATCTACGGAATCTTCTCGCCGCACTACACCACTTTCGACGCGCTCTATGACAACGTCTTCAACTTCGCGCCGTCGTATTATTACAGTCCTATCACAAAGAGCAAAACTGGCGACAGTACTTTGGTGACCCAGCTCGTGAAAGTACCGATGAACAAGCTTGCCTATTCCGGCGGCATACTTACCCAGCAGGAAATGAAGGGTGCTTTGGCAAACGGCGACATTGATCCGCGCATTGCCATGATCATGCCTTTCGGCGAAGCTACAGCAAACCGTCAGGGGCTCAACGCCAAACTGTCTGCATCACTTATCGGCAAAGGCGCGATTCAGGCCGCAGTCGGATTTGGAAGCTACAAGGAATTGGTCAGCAGTCAGAGCATTACTGAGCGCGATTCGAACATTGTAACGGCAGCCGTCGAAACTAATGTTGTCGCGGTTCCGGCAAGAACATTCATGAACATCAATGCTGGTCTTGCGATCGACATCTCGAAATTCGGAATCCTGAAATATCCGCTTCGCATTTCCGGCGGCTATGATCTTTCGACATCGAAGTCGGCGGCAGTCGATGCGATTGTTGTCGAGCAGACGATGAAGTCGGCGATGATCAATGCCGGTCTCTATTTCCAGTTTGCGAAGCACTTCGCCTTACTTGGTGGCTTCCAGCAGAACACTTTCACATGGACGGGATTTCAGCAGAATATCCCTCTTAACAAGTTCTTCTTCATGAGTCCGCTGACCGTTGTGCACGAAGATATTTCAGATGTCCAGATGCACTATGCCGGCGGCATTCAGGCTCTTATGGGCGACGCAGGATCTCTTACCGCAACAATAGGTCAGATTGTCAACAAACAGACCGGCAACAACTTCAGGCAGAACCAGCTCGGCCTTACCCTCAACGTAAAATTCTGAGAGGATAAAGGCAGGAAAGAAATATGAAGAAAATTTCAGCGTTTCTAATTGCTTCGGTTGTTCTTATGAACGGCTGCGGTGTCCAGATAAAGCCACTACAGAAAGCCGGTGAGGTTTCACTCCCGACTCAGCCTGTCTCAACCACGCTTTCCGACAGTGTTGCTGCGGTTTTCTTTGCCGACGGGTATGGTCCGGCAGATGCCGAGTACTACACATATCCCGACGATATAAGCAAGCTCTACACGCTCAGCCGCGTCGGGAAAGTCAACGATCAGATTCTGGTCATGGACATCTTCGCAAACGATTATTCGGGTGCGGCCTTTTACTTCGACGGCACGCTATTCGATCTTTCACCTTACTACGATCGTGGAACACTCGATTTCTGGGTGAAGACAGATTCGGCGAGCGAAGGTGCTAAATGTTTTGTAGAACTTGCCGACGATGACAAATGCGACGGCCTTTCGACGGAAGTAAAACTACCACTCAATAACTATGTAGATCCTTCGCAGGAATGGAAGCATGTTTCGATTCCCCTGCACGATTTTGGTCGTCGCGGTTCGGCATGGAACAACTTCAGTATGACCGAAGCACCGCGGGCCTTTCAATGGGATAAGGTCAACAATTTCACAGTCTCAGTCGATAAAGGCGTGAACAAAAAGTGCCTACTCATGTTCGACGACATAAAGGTTATGAAGAACAGATGTGAGCCAGCACCTGAACATGTTTACTGGGATGAAATTCAGGAAACAGTTCCCGCTCCGCCAGCAAAGAAACCCGTCGATATAAAAGTCGCAAAGACTTTCTTCAAAGACGATATTCCGTTCGGCGGATACACCGAGGTTTATGGCGGACGCACAGCTGTAAAGGTGCAGCCTACAACCTCCTATAGCAACAAAGGCGTTTTGGCGGTCTATCTCGATAACAATGACTGGTCAGGTGCGTCTCTGGCTCTTGGTGCCAAAAAATTTGATGTACGGAAGTTGCGTGAAGGCCGAGGCGCTTTTGCATTCTGGGCCAAATTCACGAGCCTCGATGTCCACAAGGTTATTCTCAGTCTCCAGACCGATTACGGTACGGTCAACCACGAGCAGATCCAGTCATCGGTCTCCATCTCCGATTTCGGCGGAATAGACACCGCGTGGAAATACTATGTGATCCCGCTGAAATATTTCAGCAATCACGGTTCGTGGTGGAGCGAAGCCGGTCAGACCGATGTTCCGATTGCCATGGACTGGAGCCGCATCAACGAAATCAGTTTAGCGATTGACAAATGCGACAACCGCGTCGATCCTGCAAAGCCGCTTACCATTTATTTCGACGACATCGACTTCCTTGAAGATTCTCCCGGCTGGGTTGATCCGCATGACAAGTGGAATAACTTTTCATCCACAGATCCGGATACAACGATCATCGATTTCGAGACCGAAGAACAGCGTGGAATGGATCCTGTTTTCGGTGACTACAGCGATGTCTGTCTCTACTATCCTGGCGACCGTTTCGACACAAAAAGATTCGGCGACTATGTGATGAAAGTCGATTACAAACTCGGTCTCTCCGACTGGGTTGACATTCCATTCGATTTCGAAGTGCTCAGCTATTCGGAAAAAGCACGCGACTGGTCGAAGTACTGGGGTGTCAAGGTTTCACTCATGTCGCCCGATCCGACGCAGAGAATCACAGCCTGCATAACCGATTCCAGTGGCGAAGTCTGGTGTGCCACGACAAGGCCACTCGGCGAAGGCTGGCAGGACATAACTATCCCGTTCAAAGACTTCGAGAAACGCTATACCGATCAGCCCGCCGGTCTGAACGAAGATGGACGTTTCGATCTTGAATCTGTACGTTCGGTCAGCTTCATTCCAGCTTTCCCGCTGGCTCCCGTAGAAGTCAAAGGCACCTTCTACATGGACAACGTGACATTGACAAACAAGAAGTAGTGTAAGTTGTTCATCGGAAACTTTAGAGGCGAAGTCATTTGATTCCGCCTCTTTTTTTAGTGTGCGCCCGCCAGTGCGCTCCAGACGTGCTGAGCGGATTTTGTCTCCGTCTTTCTTCCACGCTGGTTTCTTGCACGATCGCCGGTGTTTGAAATAAATTCTGTCAGCAGATAAAAAGGTTGTAGAAATCGACTCCTATCTTTTCCTGAAAGCAAACAGACTTGTCAGAAGCCGCCGGATTAAAATCGCGGCGGTGCTTGCGGCGCATTGCCTGCGTCAGCGGTATCTGTTTGTACGGATTGACCCTGTGCTTGCCTGCAACCTGCGTTGCCGTATGTGCTATTTCAGTGATCCGGATCATGCGGCATCAAAGCGCAGCGAAAGTCTTTCACTTATTGACATTGAGAGAATCGGCGAGACTTTTTTCCGTCGGGCGGTTCAGGTGTCTTTCGGTTGCGGTGCAGAGCCTACCATGGTGAAATATTTTGCAGATCTGCCAGCAATTGCCAAACGCTTCGGAGTTCCGCAGGTTACATTTGTGACAAATGGTCAGCTGCTTTCCGAGTCGTCAATCACCACAATGATCTCCGGAGGACTTGATGAACTCGTCGTGTCGGCGCATGGTGCATCACGGGATACTTATGAATCGATGATGCCGCGTTCCTCATTCGAAAAGTTATTGGCGAATCTCTGGATTTTCTCGTCTGTAAAAACGGCGCGCGGTGCTAAAACTTCGCTTCGCATAAACGTGACGATCAATGCCGAAACTATCGGCGAAATTCCGAAGATCGTTCCGGCGTTCGCAAGATTTTCGCCGTCTGTGATTCAGGTGAGGCCGATGATGGGCATTGGCGGCCAGATAAAAAGCGCTGTAACGGATCGTTTATCCCACAGTTCAATCATTCAATCGAAACGATAAAAAAAGAATGCTTGGAAGCTGGTATCAGACTTATCGCAAACACAGTCGATACCGATTACTCACGACCGAATCCAAACCGCCTGTTGCTATCGCTTGTCAATCGCTATATATCTCCGGAAACAGTTCGGGATGGCGGGATCGATAATCTTGGAGAATCTTACTCTTCCTATTGCTATCGGAACGGATTCATTTCACATCTTTGCGACTGTCTTGTCGATCCGGCAGGAATGGAAGCTAAACTCTCCGAAAGCCTGTCGTCGAAATATGGCGCCAGATACGATCTCTGAGCCTATTGTGACACCATGGAAACCATTTAAATGTTAGAAAATTGTTAAGCTCAACTTCGGGGCGCGGTATTGGCTTGTGCTAATGTATTTTTCGCAAAAATCGAACAAACAACTAACAAAGAGGTAACTGTGAAGTTCAATCTTTTTGATCTGCTTCTTCCCCGCGAAACGAAATTTTACACGATGCTCAGCCAGCAGGCACAGAATCTGCTCGACACCTGCCGCTCGCTCAAGGAGCTGGCCGGAAATGCTGATGGAAAAATTCCGGAAGACCTACAGCGCAGGCTTGCAGTTATCAAGGAATTTGAAAAAAAGGGCGACGCAATCGAGCGACAGATTCTTGACGAGCTTGACAAGACGTTTATCACACCTTTCGACCGCGAAGATATTCATGATATTGCCACCGCGATTGATCGCGCGGTTGACATGATCAACAACCTTGCAAAGAAGTTCAATATCTACGGTATCACCGAAGTTCCCGTACATGTCCGTACACAGTGCGACATAATCTGCGATATTGCAACAGAGCTCCTGAATCTCATGGCAGCGCTCAAGAAGCGCGAAGGCGTGAGTGAGATCATTCGCATCATGCACGAGCTGGAGAAACGCTCCGATGACATCTTCAACAACGCAATGGCAGAACTGTTCAAGAAAACCAACGACGCCGTTGCGATAATCAAGATCAAGGAAGTTCACGAATTGCTTGAAGAGATTGTCGATACAGTTGACTATGTCGGCAAGATTGTTCGTTGCATCCGTGTGAAGGTGAGCTGACAAAGGGGAACTACGGTTGCGGTTCTGCTGATGATGGTTGTTGCGGCAGCGCTGATATTCGATTTCTTCAACGGTTTTCATGATGCCG
>CAIOZP010000567.1 GCA_903862805.1 uncultured Fibrobacterota bacterium | reverse complement strand
TTATCGATCGATCAACATATCTGCGCTGTGCCGAGTTTCTTGACAAAGAGGGATTTAACGGCCTGAAGAACATGATCGAAAATATCGAGAGGATAGATTATGACGTGGCGCGAATTGCGTCGGTGTTCTGGAGGCGTAACAAGGACAAACCTCCTCTGTAAAATGATCGCATCATCACCTCACAAGCCTGCCGAAATTATTTTTGACAAGTAATGGTTCCCCCTTGGTTTGATCCGCCGTCAGGCAACAGCAAACTTGGTACTCATATTTCGGAGTGATTGATGAGTAATATCTCCCGCATCGCAATGGCCATTTGTCTGGCCTTGAATTTTGTGTTTGCCGCAAAATCGAATAACGCACCGGCCGTAGTCAGTTACGAGAATATTTTCCCCGCCACACCGGCAGTTTCAACTGATACGGCAAAGAAAGAAAATCCTGTAATTGCAGATCTTCCGCTGACGCCCGACACATCGAAGCATCATGCCGATACCGTCGCGAATGTCAAGCATCTGAGCACAGATCTTCCATTGTTCCCTGATGCGTCAATCAGACCCGCTGCATCAAGTCCCGACACACTGTTAGACATCGTTCCTTATGAACATGCCAAAGCGCCGTATTACCCCGATCAATCCTGGGCCAAAGATAACAAATCCAGAAAATCTGTCGAAGCGGATCCTTTCGATAATTCTCAATACAGTCCATTCAACTACTCGGCAACGCTGTCGATTTCGCCTGCTGTATCTGGCTTTTACTATAACGAGCGCATAAGGCTGAGCGATGCGATTGCATCTTACGAACGGGCATACGGCAGAGCGCCGGATGTAATCATTGGTTCACCGAAAAGCACCGAATACGGAGCGTGTCCGGGCGTGACGCTCTCACTGGCGAAGCTGTTTGCTCATGGGATTTTATTCAAGCCGTCGATCTCGATTCTTTTCGGAATCGAGAACACTTACAGCGGATCAACGCAGGGACAGAGTTACCTCGACGACAATGGTAATGCAGTAGGGATTATTTACACGCCTGTTGATTCAAACAAGATGAATATCTTCGTCAATGCAGAAGTCAATATAGGATATTGCAACAATTCGCATTTTGTCAACTTCGCCTTTCTGAGCGGGCTTCGTTTCAGTCTGTGGCATCGCGATATGTTTTCAAGCAGCGACATATCAAATTATGAAAACTATTTCTGGTTCAATATTCCTGTCGGCCTGAATCTCTATATTCCGGCGGGGCAGAAGTCGGTGGTCGGTTTGGAAGCAAATGCCGATCTCATGTTTTACGGCGGGATGAAGGCAAACGAAAGTTTACGGAATTCTCCGAGTTATTATGTAGATTTTCCGACGGTCGATCTGGGGAATAAAGCAGGATACCGGATACGACTCGTAGCCCAAAGACGAATGAATAAGCATTTAGCTATAAAATTTGCTCCGTATTATGCAATATATGGCTTTGGTAAAAGCAACACCGGTACAGCAACATTGCACGATCCAGGAAACACCGATGACAAAACTACCTTCACATTTTTCGAGCCGGAAAGTGCCACGATGTGGTGGGGGCTCGACCTCACGTTTGTTCTGCACTATTCACCAATCAGGAGACAGACGAAATGAAATCGAAGATATTCTATTTAGTGTGCGTGCTTCTGAGTTTCTTTACGGTATGTGATTTTTTCAATCCGTTTTCGGGCTACAAAAAGGATGACTTCCAGAACTACAAGGGCCAGACTGTAACTGCCGATGATTACGAAAACGATAACGCAAGAACCAGCGCCAATCTTTTGAAACCCGGCGCATCGCAGTCGCACACACTTTCAAACAGTGATTCGGACTGGGTCAAGGTTCCGGTGAAATCCGACTCTATATACCTTATCAGTACCACCTCGTCTTTCCTTCACACACTCAAGGTTTTTGAAGGCAATAGCAATACCTGTTACGGAGGCGATTCGACTTATTCGAACTTGGTTTACGTTAGCCCGATGAAAACGGAAACTCTCTTCGTGCTTGTCGACCAATACTCCAGCATCTATAGCAGCTACTCGTATACTGGCAGTTATTCCATACGCGCACAAAGCATCGCACTTGCAGACAGCGGCAGAATTACATTCCCGACTACCGGATCTTCTTTGAAGATAGACAGCAGTTGCTCGATTACATGGAATGAATCCGCCACGCTTTTGAGTTCGGACGTAAATATCTACTTATATAACGATACCGTTCCGGTCGATACCATCACGACGTACAACTCCAACATCGGTTCTTATTCGTGGACACTTTCGGTACCATATCCGAGCGGCAGCAAATACCGGATCGTCATAGAATCGTACTACAGTAAAGGTGTCATGCGTCGCAGTGTTCCGTTCACGATTGTCGGCATCGACCCCGACAAATATGAGATTGATAATACAAGAGCGAAAGCCTCGGTAATCAAGGCTGACTCAATACAGTTGCACACGCTCTCGGCGATGGATTCCGATTGGGTCAAAATGCCGGTTCAGGCGGGCTGCATGTATCATGTGATGACTTCTGCAACGTTCTATCATTACGCCTACATTTACGAAGGAACATCATCCTCCTACACCAACTCTACCTACATGCCATACGGCAGCATGTTCCTTACACCGGCGGTCAACGAAACATTATTCGTGTTTGTAAATAACTACTATAACGGCCAGAGCAGTATGTACTGTGGCCCTTATACAATTCAGATAAACAAGATCGATACCGCGACACTTGCCGGAATCACTTATCCTGCTGCCGGTGACACATTGAACGCCGGATCATTGTACACGGTTACATGGGCGCTCGATACCGCCGATTACGGCCAGTATGTTGACTTGGATATTTACGATAGCACAACATTGGTTAGTTCCTTTTCTTATCTGTCAGACACGGGCTCTTACTCGCTGGCTATTCCATCCACTTATACCACCGG
>CAIOZP010000566.1 GCA_903862805.1 uncultured Fibrobacterota bacterium | reverse complement strand
GGTCAGGTCACACTGCTTCAATCGGATTTGGGTAATCATCAGTTCGAGAGCGAAGTCACAACCAAGATTCACGACTGGCAGTTCATGCCGGTTCCCGACAGCCTTGGCTCGATGAAGATCCGGTATCCGTTCGAGTTTGCCGAAGAGGAATAAGCTCAGCGGACTTTCAGAAACAGAATCACACCGACCACAAGCAGAATCACCGAAAGAATGTGAAAACGCCACGCGATCTTGCTTTTGATATTCATTTCACCGCCGTAGTAGCCGGCTTCGCGCATGTAAATCTGGAAATGATGATGGATCGGAGCCATGCGGAAGAGTCGTTTCTTCGTGAGCTTGTACCAGCCGATCTGAAGAAAGCTCGATGCGAATTCGATAATGAAAATGAACCCGATGATCGGCAGATACCATTCGGCTTTTACAAATATGAAAAGGATGCCAACCAGACCACCGAGTCCGATGGATCCGGAGTCGCCCATGATGATCGAACTCGGCGGCGAGTTAAACCACAGGAAAGCCAGCAGTGTTCCGACTGCGGCGCCGATCAGCGGCAGTAATTCGAGAAGCCCCGGCAGGCAGGGAATTCGCAGATAAGAACTCCATCCTGCGTGGCTGCTGACATAAGAGATCAGTCCGACAAAAAGCAGGCATGTAATGAGCGGAACACCGGCGAGCGTGTCGAATCCGTCGGTAAAGTTCACGCCGTTGGCCATAACCGCAATCACCAGCGCCATGAACGGAATGAAGATCCACGCGACCATGTACGGGAAATATTTCTCGATGCTGAAAAACGGAATCGTGATGTGGCCATTGATGCCGGGAATGAATTTGTAGGCAGCACCAGCAACCGCCAGAGATATGAGCAGGTACAAAGAAAGGCGCAGCGTGCCGGAGATCCCGTCGGCCTTGTACATGTATTCTTCTTTGGAAATTTGGCCACGCGCGAGGCGTCCTTTGTTGATCACTTTCGCAACGTCGTCAACTGCGCCGATCAGGCTGAAGAAAACGTAGATCGCAAGTGCCGAGATCATGTACGAATTCATTCTGGCAAAGAGCATCACCGAGATCGAGATGATCACCAGAAAAAGAATTCCGGCCGGCATGACGGGCTGGCGCTGTGTTCCGCTGTCGGTAAGTTCGGAGATGAACTGCATCTTCTGTAATTTTTTTATGTACGACGGAAAGAGCAACATCGATGCGATAAACGAAAAAACGACCGCAGCGCCAGCTGCTACGAGGCGACTCTCGAACATGAATTTGTGAGTTAGTTCATACAGACTGTCGAAAAGCATTTATTTTCCAATCATGAAACGGTAGTATGCCTACGCCCTGAAAATATGAACCGGCAGGGCCTGTCCGAAA
Organism: uncultured Fibrobacterota bacterium; assembly: GCA_903862805.1. GTDB lineage: Bacteria > Fibrobacterota > Chitinivibrionia > Chitinivibrionales > CAIOZP01 > CAIOZP01. The sequence goes on along the minus strand of CAIOZP010000566.1, from coordinate 2,596 downwards.
GACAATTCAACCACGGGGTTTTCCCTGATGCGGACTATCGCAGTTGTCAATTACAAGGGTGGCGTCGGCAAGACGGTTTTCTCTATCTGCATAGCCCAGGCCCTTGCTATCACAGGCTACCGCGTTCTCACCATCGACAACGACTGCCAGCACAATCTTTCGCTTGTCCTCGGCGAAGGAACTTTCCCACGCGACATTCGGGCGGTGTATCAGAACAGCGTTGGCAATGCAGGTATGATGATGCTTCAGGCAATCCGCGAAACTCGTCTGCGCAATTTGCATGTGCTCACAAGCAATGCCGAACTCTGCAACGCCGACGTCAAGGACCCGCAGATCCTCCGCAAGGCAATGAGCTATTGCAGTCTTTCGCGTTTTTACGACTATGTGATCATCGACAATCACCCAGGTCTCGATGTCCTCCAGGAAACTGCGGTGGATGCAGCCGACGAGCTTTTCATACCGACAGAACTTTCGCATTTCGCGTTGAGCGGAATCAACGAACTCAACGGACTCATCGCCAGTCGATTCCGAAACCGTGACAAAAAACACCTGATAAGAATCATCCCGAATTTCTACAAAGGCACCAAGCGGCAGGACGCGTATCTCGAACAGCTCCGCGCCGAATACGGCAAGTGCGTCACGGCGACCACGCTTCCTTATGATTCGGTTTTTGAAGCCTGCATGAAGGATCGCAAGACACTTTTTATCAACCATCTTTTCAGCAAGGCAGCTGCGTATTATCTCAAGCTGATCCACGAACTTTTCGATCTGTCGGAAGAAGAGACATGGGAGCACGTTCAGAAGACCCGCAAGGAAGCCATTACCAACACGGCGCGGGAGCACTACTACGAAACCCTCGGCAAGCCGAAGGTTACATCAGATGGTGGCACGGAAGAAGATCAGTTTCCCGACGAGATGATGTCGGTGGAAGACTAATAATTCTTGGGGCGGCGCTTTTTTCCGATCTGAATTATTGATGCGATAAACCAATCGGCCCGCCGGATTTCTCCAGCGGGCCGATTCTCGTTTTGTCAAGCCATCGGTTTTTATCTCACGCGCTCTCAGTGCATGATCACGATGCGCTGCTTTCTTGCGTCGCCGATGTTGATCGACTTGCCGCTGTCGTAGATATTGATAATCGCCAGATATGTTCCACCGCTGACCTTGCGGCCATCGCTGTTGCGGCCGTCCCATGGAATGATGAGCGCATCCTTATTCTTGCCAGTTGCCTTGGATCTATCCATCGACTCCACGGTCGTCACAAGGTTGCCAAGAACGTCGTAGATCTTCATGTCGCCGCGCAGATTCATCGTCAACGGAATTGGCCCGAATGGGCGATAGACCATGTACACGCAATCCGATCCGGAGACGTCGAAGTTGGTCTTGAAATTATCCATCCCGACCGCAGCACTATTGCTTCCGCTTATCGAGAACGGAACAGGAAAAACCTTCGCCTCGAAGAGAGGTGTGAACGCGCCGACGCTGATCGGCACATAGGCGGTGCCGAGCTTCTGCACGAGTCCGTTCACATCGCTTACGCCGACTGTTCCGCGAAGGTCGAGGGAATCACTATCGCCAACAAATGACTGGCCGATCAGCGTGTCATCAAACGTGAACATCGTATCGATGCCGCTTGACGGAGTGCGAGTCAACTCACCTGCGGAATAATAAGTTGTGTCGCCGCGTTTGAACTGGAATAGATCGCCAGGGACACTCACGTTCTGCACTGCTTCCGAGAAGTGAACCTCGAGCTGATCGTGTCGCGTCTGGCCAAACGAATTTTGTTGACCGTAGGTGTAGATCGCCGACGTGACCACCGGTGCCATGCTGTCTTCGGCGGTTGCCATTGACGGCTGAATTCTGATTCCAGCGGCCGACACTTCCTTGACGAGTGCGATTGTATCACCGGCAAGGATGTCTGTTCGCGGAACTGTTCCTTTCGCCTGCGAAACCGCGATTGCAAATCCGTTTGCATGATTCACAACTGCGCCCGCAGTAAGACCTCTATCTGCCGGAAGAACATTCTTGACGACGGCAGCAAACGCGCTGTCGAACTTCGGCGATGATCCGAAGTCGCGTACCACGACTACCGAGTCTATCAGACCATCGGGCTGCGGGCCGGCATCGACGTACCAGAATCTGAATCCGCCCTGTCGCACGATGTCAAGCGGCTGACGAATATTGTTCGGATTGTTCTGGACGTTTCCATGAGCATCCGACAGACCGAATGCTGCAGCGATAAATATCGAATCGCCGTCGTTTGGAGAATTCGCATTTGTCAATACGAAGGTGTAGATCGAACCACTGCTATCGATCTTCACAAGCGTCGGCGTTGCGAATGAAGCTCCGCTGCCGATCTCGAACGGTTTGCCATCTAAAGAACCGGCCGCCGATTCGGAAAGAGTCACGATCAAAGTATCGACGCCATTCAGAAGATCGATATATCTGGCGCTCTGAATCACCGGTCCCATTTTGTCAATCAACGGACCGGTCACTGTGTCGTTGGCTGTACCGAATACTCCAAGTACCGCGCCGTTTCCGGCGGTCAGGAACTGAGCGATTCCGGCAACATTTCCGGCGACGAGTTGCGTGCCCG
>CAIOZP010000565.1 GCA_903862805.1 uncultured Fibrobacterota bacterium | reverse complement strand
TGCTGGATGCCCAGGAACTCTGGTTTTTCATTCAAGGTCTTTTACAAGATTTCAATCCTCACAAAATGCTGGTGAATCTTAAAGCCTATTCGTCCAGCGCTGCACCCTACAGACTATGCAACAGACTCCAGAAGGCTCAGTTCAAACTGAGGGCAGCCTTAAACCGCCGGGATTCTGAATTTCAGGAGAGAAGGCTGCAATATATTTGGTTGCATCCTTACGATCACCTTTGGCAGATTTGGAAGGGAGAGTCCAACCCCATCAGTTGGTTTCAATACACCTTTCAAACCAACTTTTTCCCTCCTTAAGGTCAGCGCAAAAGCTCGGGAATTTCATGTTTGTGTTGTAGCCTTGATTGCAATCCATGCGTTTTCAGGCACCCACAAAACAGGAAAATAGACAGGGCTGCAGCCGGGGTTTTAACCTTCTTGCGAAACAAACAAGGAGGTTTCAATGAAACATATTTCGATTTATTTGAAGATGCGCGTCTTGGGCGCCATCGATTCGGCCCCAGGAAAATCCATCCGGGATCGCGTGCGCGAGGTCAGTAACCTTGAGTTTATTGACGAAGATGGCGCCCCCAGAAGATTCACCTGGCGTACGATCGAAACGTGGCGGACCCGATACCGCAAGCACGGGATCACCGGCATGGAACACTCGGTCCGCAAAGACAAAGGAACATGCCGCAATATGAGTCCTGAAGAGCTTATGGAAGCGATCAATCAGGCCTTGCCTCATTTCAGGGGCGATAGCCATAACCGTATGCAGATCTATAAGTTTTGCATTACGAACGGCCTGATTAATCGCTCAAAGTTGGGACTGACAACGTTCTATCGGTATATCCGTGACTACGATCTGTTGTGTGAGAAAAAAGTGGATAATAAAAAACGCGAGGCTTTCGCCATGCGATACGCCAATGAACTTTGGCAGGCTGACACCATGTTTGGGCCTTTCGTTACTTCGACTTCAGGCAAGCCGATCAAAAGTAAACTCATTGCCTTCATCGATGACGCCTCCCGGTTGATTTGTCACGGAGAGTTTTTCTTGGAGGAAAACACCGCGGCCTTGATGAATGCTTTCAAACAAGCCTTCTACAAGCGTGGAATTCCACAGTCACTGTACGTCGACAACGGCGCCATTTATTCCTCTGCTGAAATTACGCTCGTCTGCACCAGATTGGGGTGTCAGCTCAGGCATGCTCCCGTCAGGGATGGAGCGGCCAAAGGAAAGATCGAACGGTTTTTCAGAACAGTCCGAGAATCCTTTTTGATCCGAAAATTGGATCTGTCTTCGCTCAATGCTTTAAATCAGCAATTCCGGGATTGGGTTGAAGACGAGTACAACTCCACCATCCATTCTTCAATCGGTCTGAAGCCTTTGGAAAGATTCGCTCTCGATTTGAACCGTATCAGATTCCTGGAACCCTCTCCTTTCAACGACGAACTATTTTATGCCCAAGAAACGCGCAAAGTGAAAAAAGACAACACCTTCTCTTTTCGCAATATTCGCTACGAAGCTCCGGGTGAATTGCGTGATCGTGAGATCGAAATCCGATTCAATCGAGTCAGTTTTGCGCCGGTTATCGTTTACTACAAAGGTCAGCGATTCGGTGCGGCACGACTGCTTAACCTTGTTGAGAATGGACAACGGCGTGGGCCTGGAGGTCAGCAATGATTCGGTCATGGTTCGGTATCTCTGAAAACCCCTTTCGCTCCGAAGGCATGACTCCGCTGCCACATCAGCAAGAGCTGCTCGACATCCTCTTGGTTCACTGCCGCCAAGGGGGGCTCTGCGCGATTATCGGAGAACCCGGAGTTGGAAAAACCTACCTGAAAAAGGCGATTCAGAGCTTCGCCGATAAGCGCATGCGGGTTTTTACCATTGGCAGATCGCTTCACAGCTATTGGAATATCATCAACTTGATTGCCGAACAATTTGGTATTGATGACAAGGGGACTGCTTTCAAACTTGAGAAAAAATTGATCGAACAGGCTTTCGGACTCCACCATGACGGAAAATCCATCGTGACCATCATCGATGATGCGCATCTCTTGGAGATCGAAACCCTCAGAAAGCTCAGACTCCTTTTCGACGACTTTCCCCCCAACCACAACGTGATTCTGATTGGTCACCCAACGCTGCTCTATACACTGCAAATGAAGAACAATCATGACATCTATTCTCGTATCACTTATTCCAAGCCATTGGGAAAAATTCCTTTCGAATCCATAGAAGACTTTATTCACAAAGAACTCGACAAAGTCGGACTGGGACATAATGTGTTTTCCGAAGAAGCCTTGGGACTCATCATCCGCTCAGGAGACGGATTACTGCGCCGAACACAAAACATTTGCCTCTCGTGTCTTATTGAAGCCGTCCGGGATAAAAAACGGGAAGTCAGTCGTGAGATGGTCAATACAGTTCTCCGACAACCGCATTGGAATATGGACGAAGAAACCCCCTCGCATCTTAGGGGCCTTATCCAAACCTGAAACCTATATACAAAATAAAAGAGGCTGGCCGGAAAGTTTCCGGGCAACCTCTTTTTTTCACCTAAAACCTCTCCAAAATACATCAACAATTCAGAAATCCTGCAAAACCAGCTATCTTTCCTACGATCAAAGTTTTGTAAATTTTACGACATCAATTTTGTTTGTAACATTTAGAATGCGCGTTGACAGTATCTCTTTCCACTTCTGCCACCACGCTCCAGCAGCGGCTCCAGCCCGTCCAAATGTCCTACGGGCAGCTCCAAACAAAGTGCCACCACCAACCCGCAACCCTCCGGCCACCTGGTCAGCTCGCATAACAATTTGCATTATTCAAACTGCCCCTTTTGGACGGGCTTCCGCACGCCGGGGGAAAAT
>CAIOZP010000564.1 GCA_903862805.1 uncultured Fibrobacterota bacterium | reverse complement strand
CTGAAGTTTTTTCGAGGATCCGGCGTTCGTCTTTAGTGAGTGAATCTATTCCATGCTCTGAAATTTTCGCAAGCAGCGGATCGATTGTTTCGTTCCAGAGCCGATCGCGATCGGATTTTTCGGCGATGCGCCGGTTCATTTCGAGCGTTGCCGATGCGACTGAAATTTTTCGCGAAAGGTTTTCGAAGATCGGAAATGATTTGAGTATGACAAAGCCGGCGACGATTCCGCCAAGGTGAGTCAGGTGCGCGATATTTCCGCTGCCGCTGATCGTGCCGACAATTGCAACTGCGCCGAATATGATCACCGCAATTTTCACCGGCACCGGTATCAGGAAGAAAAGCAGAATCTGCCGATCGGGGAACAGTATCGCATAAGCCGTGAGCAAGGCCAGAACCGCGCCTGATGCGCCGATGATCTGCGGGTCGCCAAGGAAAAACATACCGAGACTGATTATGCCGGAAAGGATCACGCTGCCAATGTAGAACAGCACGAACCTGCGTGTCCCCCAGAGCTGTTCAAGCTCAAGCCCGAACATCCAGATGGTGAGCATGTTGAACAGAAGATGAAACGGCGAATGAATATCGTGCAGAAGAGCGTAGGTTAAAACGCGCCAGATCTGCCCTTGCAAAACAAGCGAAGGCTGAAGCGCAAGGAAGCGTTCGATAGAAAAACCGGTGATCGGAATAATCTGGAGGATATAAAAAAACGATGTTGCCGAAATGATTGCGATCAGCGCAGGCGAAGCAATGCGACGACCCGGCTCGTCAAAATTCACTTTCCGGCTCCTGTGAAACGGGCGAGAATGCGATCGTGAATCGGCGCTGGAACCAGCGTGCGGATATCGCCGCCGAAGCTTGCGAGCTGTCGCACGATTGTCGAACTGAGGTACGTGTATTTTGCGCTCGGCATTAAAAATATCGTCTCGGCACGGGCGTCGAGTTTCCGGTTGGTAAATGCCATCTGGAACTCGTAATCGAAATCTGAAATGGCGCGTAGGCCGCGAATTATTACTGTCGCATCGCATTGATCGAAGCATTCTACAACGAGTCCCTTGTGGCTCTGCACCTCGACATTTGGAATATGCGCCAAAGAATCGCGAAGCATCGACAGGCGTTCTTCGGTCGAAAAGGCCCAGTTTTTCGAGGGATTATCGGCGACCACGGCAACCACTTTCGTGAAGATCCGTGCGGCGCGTTCGACAATATCTACATGCCCGCAGGTAACCGGGTCGAATGTTCCGGGGTAAATCGCGACAGGCATCATGCCTCCGATTTTGTTAGGTAAACAATTTCCGTTTTGCCGTAGGTTCGGCAGTCGGCAGCGAATCCTTCTGGCGGATTGAAAACGGCACCGCGTTTCGATTCTCTCTCGTAAACGAGGATTCCGTCGTCGGCAATTATGTTGCAGATCGGCCCGACAAGCTCGGCAAGAGCGGCATCGCTGTAGGGCGGATCGAAGCAGATGATGTCGAATTTTTTGACGCAGTTGCCGACAAAGATTCTTGCGGCGGTGTTACGAACCTCGACGCGATCTTCGAGGGTGAACCGGCGGGCGTGATCGTGAATCACCCGCACCAGCGCGATGTTCGATTCCACAAATTCAACCGAGGCTGCACCGCGCGAAAGCAGCTCGAACCCAATTGCTCCGCTGCCCGAACAGATGTCGGCGCACACGGCGCCGCGCACCCTTGTGCCGAGCGAATTGAGCACGGCCTGTCGCACCATGTCTTTGGTGGGACGAAAATCGTTGTGCTCGTCGGGAACCGTGATGAAACGGCCGCGAAGTTCTCCGGTACTTATTCTGATTTTCATTTTTGTGTTGTTATTCGTAGATCGGCGTCGAAGTGAACCTGCCCCGGTTTGTCGGCTCTGACCGACATCGATGCGAAGGCGACAGGCGATTTTTCGTGGACAAGCGAATTGACAAATGCGACAAACTGCCCGTAAGAACCGCTGCCGTCGATATGGTATTTGAAACAGCGAGTGTTACCGTCAAGCCATGCTTCCGACTGCGTTGGCAGACCAGAAAGACGGAGATCAGAATTGACTGCGGCACTCTGAACATCACGTAGGACAAGGTCGAGATCGCTGTATGGCGGAAGCTCATTCATTGACAACAGATAAGGAGAGGCGGCATCAAATACAAATTCAGAGCGACACGTCACGATAAAATGGAAGACCGAGCCGGAGGGGTTTATCTGCGTCAGTGGCTGCGGAAGAATCTGGACGTGTTCCTTTTTCACAGCAAGAAGTACGTCGGCAATTTCCTGCCGCGATTTCGAAAAACCTTCGGCAGAGAAGGTCGAAAACGAATCGGCGTGCATCGAACGGAAATCGACACCCGCCGGAACAGTTCTCACGAAAAGGTCGCAGACATTTTTTGCAAAGAAGCGCTCGAAGTTGAGCCGCTCTATAGGATTTAGCTTGTCATAAGGAACCGACTGGAGATCTACACCGGTGTCGCCGGAAAGCGAATCGACATCATCGCGAATGACATCTTCAACGGCATTGGCCGAAACGTAACTCGACGGCTGGACGTCTTCCTTGACAATCTGCGAAGGAATCGGCGCTTGTGCCGTTTCTGTTTTTTGCGGATGAAGCCGTTTCTCGATTTGCGGGATGCCGTATTTCCAGATCGCGTATCCGCCTACGGCAATGATCGGCAGCGAAACCATGATCGCCACTACCTTTCCGCCAATCGGAGGCGAAGCGGATTTACGTTTCGATGGAGCCTGTGAATCGAGCAGGTTGATATTGATCATTTGTCCGAGTCACCTCTTGGTGCAAGTGCCAAGCCTACGGCAACAGCGAGCTGTGGCGAATACATGCTCAACTCATCTTCGGTCATGGTTACATTGCACGTGATGGTCTTGAACGGATTTAGTACCTCGGCTCCCGGCAGCGCGTCGCAAAGCGAAAGGGCGAGGCCTTCCTGCATCAGCCCGCAACCGGAAAGAAATATCGTAGGCGACGTGTCGCATCCGTTGATCTCGCTCATGCGACCGACCGTCCTACGAAGCACTTCGGCATACGAATCAACGGCCTTCATTTCTGCAGAATGGTCGAATGTCTCAATATCGGCAAAGCGTCCGTTATTAGTGAGGATTACTTTTGTACGCTGTAGGTCGATCTGCACAAGGCAGGAATATTCGGCGAGCCGGTCGGGATAGTTGATCTCGAACACGTTGACAAGAGCGAATGCATCGATGTCGATCACCGCAAGTTTGAGCTTCGACAGGCGACAAAGAGATTTAACCTGATTGATAACTTCGCGCCTGTAACCTGCCACAAGAAATTCCTGATTCGGCCCGTCAATTCCGACCTGCTCGCTGTTCCATGCGAAGTCGTCGGGCTCGCCCGGCATCTGCTGGGAAAGTTCCCATTCGAGAACCGCCTGCGGGTCGGGTTCTGTCGAATCCATCCGGACGCGCTTGACAAGAGAGAATTCGGCAGGAAGTGAAAACACGGCATCTTCGCGTCCGAGTTTGACAGTGTCGGCAAGATCCGTGAAACCATCTTTTACCGCGTCCCACCAGGTCGATGAGCCACCGGGAAGCGGCTGGATGCCGACGTTGCTTATAAGACGATCGTGCGGAACACCACGAGCCCAACAGATGTAAGCCGTTCCGAGGTCAATTCCGTTCAATGAGCCGCCGCTTGTTTTCATGAGGTGAAAATATGTTTAGGACATGATTTTGCATAGGAATTGGCAAAATAAAAGAACAGTGGCTCGGGACAATTTTATAAGGAACCGGCGATTCAGGAGGGATCGAAGCCTTTGATGATTCTTGCAAATCGTGCCAGTGAGCTGATGGTTCTTGCGGAATTTTTCCGCCATGTTTCGCTACCACGAGGAACAGATTGGCGAAGCAGATCGCTGAATACTGGTATGAACGAGGTGTCGCTGATATTCATACGGAACTTGACGCCGCGAGTCATCCAGTCTATTGAGCCACCCTGCGATTTAATGATGTTCATGATTTCCGGAGTTTGCGGAAAGTCGCCGCGCAGTTCGATCTCAACCACGTTTTTGCAAGGAACCCGAGCAAAAATATTTACGAATCCACTTATAGGATCGTATTCGTTCTGATCGTCAATCTGGAAGTAGTGATCTTTGACGTGTCGCTTGTCCTGAAGATAAGGATTTGTTGTGAATGCATCATGGAGATATTTGCGAAGTTGCCGCGACATTCTTCCGCCCGAAGCAGTGATAATCTTTGCGCCT
>CAIOZP010000563.1 GCA_903862805.1 uncultured Fibrobacterota bacterium | reverse complement strand
ATGACTACAATCTCGATGTAGTTCAGGACATCCGTGCAAGACTTGTCGCGCTTGCCACCACTTCGCCCGGATACACTTCGGTACTGATGCAGGGAAGCGGAACATTCGCTGTCGAAGCCGCCGTTGGTTCAATGATGCCGAAAAGCGGCGGGCGGCTTCTGGTCTGCGTGAACGGAGCCTACGGTGAACGCATTGTGACCATCGCGAAGTACCTTGGCATCAACAGCACCGTGCTTGACTTCGGGGAATTGAACCGCGTTGATCCGGTTCTTCTTGCAAATGCGATTGATGCCGAACCTTCGATAACTCACGTCGCAATTGTTCACAACGAAACCACCACCGGCATGATGAACCCACTTCCCGAAACCGCAATGGTTGTGAAGACAAAGGGCAAAATCCTTATGTTAGACGCAATGAGCAGCTTTGGTGGAATGCCTATAGATCTTGCCGAGATCGGTGTCGATGTATTGATTTCCAGCGCCAACAAATGCATACAGGGTGTTCCGGGATTCGGTTTCATCATCACCCGCAGAAATCTTATTGAAGAATGGAAAGGCAACGCCCGATCACTTTCGCTCGACGCATTCGAGCAGTGGCAGACTATGGAAAAGGGGCACGGCAAATGGCGCTTTACCTCGCCGACCCACGTGGTTCGCGCTTTCCAGCAGGCACTCAACGAGCTCGACGAAGAGGGCGGAATCGTAGCGCGACATGCGCGGTACAGCGAGAGTCAGCGCATACTTGTCCGCGGGATGGAATCACTCGGATTCAAGGCCATGCTGCCGGTCGAGCATCATTCGCCGATCATCACGGCATTCTTCAATCCGGCTTCGCAGGAATATCACTTCGATGAGTTTTATCGCCGACTGAAGAAACGCGGCTTTGTGATTTATCCAGGCAAGGTGTCGCAGGCCGACTGTTTCCGAATTGGAACAATCGGAGAGGTTTATCCCGACGACATCCGTCGCCTCATTGGGGCCGTCAAGGAATCGATCTGGTGGTAATGATATTTTCAGAGAGCCTGCTCAAAAGCGATTTTAGCGAAAGATGCGAACCGGCCTTTGTGGCCTTGACAATATGAGAAGGGAATTTATGCAGATCGACAAACAGTCCGGCATTCCGATATACACCCAGCTCGTGGATCTTTTCCGCAGGAGAATTCTCTCGGGAGAGATAAAGGTTGGTCATCCTCTGCCTTCCGAAAATGAAATCGCCGCCTCCTTCGAGGTCAGTCGCGGTACTGTGCGAAAAATGCTGGAACTTCTCAGCAGCGAATCGCTGATTGAAACATTCCCAGGCAAAGCGTCGGTGGTGTCGTACCGTAAATTCAATTTCGCCGCAGTGGACGGACTCGGGAATTTCTCGAAAGCAATTTCATCCGCCGGAATGACGCCATCGGCGATTCTGCTCGAACAGGAAAGAATTGATGATGCACCGTCCATCGTAAGAGAAAAGCTCTGCATAGAAGAGGATGCTCCGGTTTTCTATTTCCGCCGTCTGCGACTTGTAAACGGCGAACCCTGGAGCATCGAGAACACCTACTATGCCGAGCCTGCTGTAACACTTGTGCCGCAGATTGATTTTACCGCCTCGATATATTCCCAACTTCAGAATCTTGGCATCACCTTCGGTCACTCACGTGATCAGATCGGTGCCGTAATGATCTCCTCCGAAGAAGCTTCTCTGCTGAACTGCGACGCAGCTACTCCGGCTCTCGTTCTTATGCGCGTCATGCACCAGCTCGACGGCAGGCCCTTTGAATATTCATACGACCTGCACCGTTCCGACCGCATAAGATTTTCCTTCGAACATAACTATATGAGCCGTTCATCTCTGTTTGACATCAAACCCAACGAGACCGGTGCAACACTGATCTCGTTATTCAATGAAAGCGAGTAAACATGTCCGTGATTTTTTCTTCCCTGCCGCGCAAACATTTTTCCGGCCCGATAAGAGGCATCATTTTTGACTGGGCCGGAACAACTGTTGACTGGGGCTGCTTCGCACCGACCGGTGTCTTCAAAGAAATCTTTGCCGAAAAAGGAATCGAAGTGACCGATGCCGAAGTCCGGCTTCCGATGGGGAAATTCAAACGCGATCATATCGCCGAGATCTGTTCCATGTCGCGAGTAGCGGAGCTATGGATAAAGATACACGGCACTGCCTGCATCGAAGCCGACATCGACAAGCTTTTTGAAGCCTTTGTGCCAAAGCAACTTTCTGTCCTGACTGATTGTAGCAAGGTTGTTCCGGAACTTCTCGACACCGTTGATGAACTTCGCAGACGCAAAATAAAAATCGGTTCGACTACCGGCTACAGTGCCGAGATGATGAAGATCGTCAGCAAAGTTGCCGCTGAACAGGGATATGTTCCAGATGCCTGTTTCTGCCCGGATCATGTCGCCGCTGCACGTCCAGCACCGTGGATGGCATTTCGTAATGCCGAGGCCTTCGGAATATCTCAACTGTCAGCATTCCTTAAAATCGGTGATACCGTTTCGGACATCGAAGAAGGACTCAACGCAGGAATGTGGAGCATCGGTGTCGTTTTATCAAGCAGTGTTCTTGGCTTACGCCACGACGAGGTCGTCAATATGTCTTCCGAAAAACTTTCTCCCCTTGTCGAGAAAGCAAGAACCGTTTTCTTTAATGCCGGTGCACATGCCGTTATCGACACCCTTGCCGATCTACCGGAACTTATTGACGAGATAAATCTCGGCTTGTCAAAAGGGGAATTGCCTTAATCCCATCATATTTTTCTTATCTGAAAAAGAACTGGATGCCCATCGCCTGCCTATCGGAAAACATTGGCAGGCGAGAATGATTTACAACGATCAGTGATTGAAATGATACGTCACGCCGGTATCTGTGACGGCGGTGATTACGAGGGTGTCGAAGATGGTGTCACCGGCGTTTATGAAAAGTTTTTTAACGCCGTCAGTGTCGGTGGCCATGTAAAAGTCGGTAGAGTCGGGGTACCAGAGGAGAGTGTCGAGGATTTTGCCGGATTTGGTGGCAAAAGTGACAGAGTCATAAATTGACTTGAAATAAGTGTAAGAAAGTTTTGTATTAAAAACGAAGTAGTCTTCGTAAAACCACTGTTTATCGTTTGGTAGAAATGTAGAAGTGTCAGCATCCCATGATCGCCAGCCGCTACCTCTGTATCTAGAACGGTAATCAATAAAAAGCGTTTCTGCGGTTTCGTTAGCTATGATGTTGTATTCGTGATAGTATGGCGAATCTTTGGCATTTGTGGTAAACGGAGGAATACCACAATTTGCAATGAGCATGAGTAAAATTGCACCAAAATAATTATGTACCTGTCTCATTTTTGCTCCGCTTGCAAAAGAATACCTTTTCACGGTGACAAAATAATCCCTTGCATTTTTTTTTCAACAAAATTATATTTTCGCCGTCCTCTACTGTACCTGAGTCATAACCAATTTCCCAAAGGTGTCGCGTCTGCCAGATAATGAGACCAGTCTTTTCCTAAAATAGGGTAACACTCCATTGGTGACAGAACCAAGGAGTGTT
>CAIOZP010000562.1 GCA_903862805.1 uncultured Fibrobacterota bacterium | reverse complement strand
TTCTATTCTTTATCACCAAGAACACAATAAAATAAGCTCTGCCAGCCTCAACTGTCTTTCCGATACCGCTTGGTTTTTAACGGAAAGAAACTCTTACTCGCCAATGATTTTTACAAGTACCCGCTTCGCCCGATTCCCGTCGAACTCGCCGTAGAAAATCTGCTCCCACGGGCCGAAATCCAACCGGCCTTCAGTCACGGCCACTACAACTTCTCGCCCCATTATCTGCCGCTTGAGATGGGCATCGGCGTTGTCTTCATAACCGTTGTGTTTGTACGATGAAACCGGCTCATGCGGGGCAAGTTTTTCGAGCCAGTTCTCGAAGTCGGCATGAAGCCCGCACTCATCATCGTTAATGAATACCGATGCGGTAATATGCATCGCATTGACAAGGCAGATCCCTTCGTGGATTCCCGATTCGTCAAGCGCCGCTTCTACCTTCGGAGTAATATTCACGAACGCACGACGGCCTTGAATATTGAGCGTAAGTTCCTTGCGATACGACTTCACTTCATTATCCTTTTGTCAATAAAACTCAGCGGAGAGAGCGGATGAAATCTCTCGCTTTGTCAATTGTTTGACTACCGCCTTCAGACTCGGCGGCTTTGATCACCGAGATCAGCGCTGATCCAACAATTCCGCATTCGGCGTGTTCCGACATTGCGTCGATCTGTGCCTTCTCGCGAATGCCGAAACCGGCGGCGACAAATTTATTTGTGGCATCCGCGACGCTTGACAGATATGAAACGCTGTTTGGGCCAAATTCGGTTTTGCGTCCGGTGACTCCAAGTCTAAGCACGGTATAAACAAAAGGAGAATCGCTTGCGGCGGCAAGCTCGCTCATGCGCGATGCCAGTGTCGAAGGCGCAATCAGCGGAACAAAAGCGAGCTCAGCGTTGTTGCATTTGTCAATCAGACCGAGTTCCGGTTCGTCTGACGGATAGTCGGGGACAATCATTCCATCGATGCCGATTTCCTTCATGCGATTGATGAGACGCCCGATTCCGTAGGCGAATATCGGATTGATGTAACTCATGATCAGCAATGGCACATCGGTTTCTTTGCGGATGTCTGCGAGCATGTCGAGCACATCACCGGTCGTGACCTTCTGTTCAAGGGCCGCATAATTTGCCTCGACAATTAGCGGCCCGTCGGCGGATGGATCCGAAAACGGCAGTTGAATCTCGATGATGTCGGCACCTTCCTTAGCCATCATCAAAACAAGTTCCCTGCTCTTCTCAAGAGTCGGAAAACCGCCTACGACATGGGTCATCAGGAGAATGCTTTTACGATTATTGAAAACGCCTGCGAGTCGATTTATACCGTTCATTGTCTATCCTTTTTCAGCCGTGCCACTTCGCTCTCCAAAAACGCCAGCCAATCTTCACGATCGAATTGCGGTGCAGTGATGAAAAGATCTTTATCGCCGCGTCCCGACATATTGATCACCACCACATCGTCTTTTTTCATGGCGCTCATTTCGCGGAGCGCAACCGCGACAGCATGCGAAGACTCAAGTGCAGGAATGATTCCCTCGTTTTTCGCAAGGCGTGCAAGCGCAGCAAGGGTTTCTTTATCAGTCGCATCTGTAAATCGGACACGTCTTGTTTCGCCAAGATGAGCAAGCTGCGGCCCGATTCCCGCGTAGTCAAGCCCTGCCGAAATCGAATGCGTCGGCAAGAGCGAGCCGTTTTCATCCTGTAAGAAAAAACTTTTGTAGCCCTGAACTATTCCGACCCTGCCTCCGCCATTCATGCGAACCGAATGTCGGCCCGAAGGAATACCAAGACCACCGGCTTCTGCGCCGACGAGCTCTACGGCGTCGTCGAGGAATTCAGAAAATATTCCTATCGAATTACTGCCACCGCCGACACAAGCGTAAATGCGCGAAGGCAAGCGACCTTCCGCTTCGAGGATCTGCTCGCGCACCTCGCGCCCGATGATCCGCTGGAACTCCCGTACCATTGTCGGATACGGATGCGGCCCAAGCGCTGATCCCAG
>CAIOZP010000561.1 GCA_903862805.1 uncultured Fibrobacterota bacterium | reverse complement strand
CGGGTTGATGCCAACCAAATGAATTGTCGTCGAAGCGGACGTTGCCCTTCGATTCAAACACGTTGACAAAGAAGAATGTGCCGGTTTTGTCGCCGATTTTTACCCGCGAACCGACAGGCGGAAAATGCTGAAGCACTTTCAGATAATCTTCTTCTTCGTATTTGAGACAACAGAGAAGACGCCCGCAGTTACCCGAGATTTTTGTCGGGTTGAGCGAAAGCTGCTGATCCTTTGCAAACTGCGTTGTAATCTGCTCGAAATCGGTAAGAAACGAATTGCAACAGAGCGGCCTGCCGCAAACGCCCACACCGCCGATTCGCTTTGCCTCGTCGCGCACACCGATCTGGCGAAGTTCAATTCGTGTACGATGAACACCGGCAAGTTCCTTGACAAGTGCGCGGAAATCGACGCGCTGCGATGCCGTGAAGAAAAACGTGATCTTGCCACCGTCGTGCTGCATCTCGACATCGACAAGTTTCATGTCGAGCTTATGACACTCAAGACGCTGTTTGCCGTCAATGTAGCAATCCTTCTCGCGTTGACGATTGCGAATCGCCGAGTCGGCATCCTTCGCTTCAGCCATGCGCAAAATATTGCGGATCGGAACCGGCGATCCGTCGCGGTCGATCTCCTGCTTCATGCGCACGAGTTCGCCAGTGACACTAACGCGCCCCATGTCGTAGCCGCGCTCCGCCTCGACGATAACCTTGTCGCCGGTTTTAAGCGGCAGGTCTTTTGTGTTGCGGAAAAGTCCGCGCCGCTCACCTTTAAAAACAATTTCAACAAGTTTCTGTTCATTCTGACTCATGCACAATCTCCGATATTTTCAAATAAGTATTCAAAATTGACAAATGCGAATTGACCCGCGCCCGCGCCTTTTCTACGCCATCTTCGCAAGCCGCAAAGTAAGCCGAAAGCCGTTTTGTATCACGTCCGTCAAAACCAATTGACGCGGTGCGAAGCGCTCTTCCATTTGATGCCGCAAGCGCATTCTCGCGGGCGATTCTTGAACATGCCGTAAAAAACCGTTCTAAAAAACCGGCCTCCTTAGCCGCTTCATCAATATGTTCGATGGATTCCATCGCTGCAAGTATCGGCGTCTTCTCGGCACAGAGCTTCACAAAAGTCTCAGCAGTAGATGCAACCTCGTCGGGCTCACCATCCACCAGACGCGCCGCAAGTCCGGGCAGTCCGTCGGAAGACGTTGCCGCCGCTATGATTTCAGAATCGGTCGGCAGACAGTCTTTGCGCTTTGACAGGAACACCGCGATTTCGTTCACCGGCACCAGTCCGAATCGCAGGATCTGACACCTCGAACGAATGGTCGGCAGGACATCGTTGGGCCGCGACGAAAGCAGAATAATTGTCGCACCCGCCGGTGGTTCTTCGAGCGTTTTCAGCATCGAGTTCGCCGAGTTGGCACTGAGCTGATCGATGTCGCAGATAATCGAAACACTACGCTCGCCAGAGATCGGCCCACGCATGATCGACGTGTTCAGTTCCCTCATCCAGTCAACCGGAATACCGGTGCTCTGCGGCGTTTCGACAATCGTGTAAGG
>CAIOZP010000560.1 GCA_903862805.1 uncultured Fibrobacterota bacterium | reverse complement strand
GGCAGTGACATCATGGCTTGAAACAGAACGACCTGATGTCGTTGTACATTGTGCAGCCTTGGTCAATGTTGATGGATGCGAAAAAAATCCGGAACTCGCCGAAGCGGTACATGTTGGAACAACGAAAACTATCGCTGACGCACTTGTCAAGTGGAATGGCAAGCTTATCAACATTTCTACAGACTCTGTTTTTGATGGATTTAAAAACGGGCCATATATCGAGTCTGACCTTGTCAGTCCACCCAATGTTTATGCTCGCACAAAACTCGACGGCGAAACACCTGTATTACAAACGCCTCGGGGACTTGTTCTGCGCACCAATATTTTCGGATGGAGCCGTGCAGAAAAAACAAGCTTCGCCGAGTGGGTAATCAAAGGTTTGGTTTCCGGCGATCGCCTAACAATGTTCACCGATGTTTCATATACGCCGATCCACGTTTCGCATCTTGCAGAAGTGGTTCGTCGTGCTATTGATGTTGATCTTTGCGGCCTTTATCACGCTACCGGCAGCACAGTCCTTTCAAAGCACGCCTTCGGAATGCTTGTGGCCAAAACCTTCGGGCTCTCTTCGTCAAATATTGTTGAGACAAGTGTCGACTCAATCGGGCTTGGTGCAAAGCGCCCCAAAAATATGGCTCTTGACAATAGAGAATTATGTAAACAACTTGCATGGCAGATTCCGCATGTCGAAGACGGAGTCACTTTGCTTAAAAATCAATATGACTCCGGATGGGTCGCTGCAATTAAAGAGCGTCCGGTCGCATCGGGATATCGTTTCTGGGAGATTTCACAATGAGCTTTTCTTTGGGAAGCAAAATCATCGGGGCAGATCGCCCGAGTTATTTCATTGCCGATGTTGCAGCAAATCACGATGGTGATCTTGAGCGAGCGAAGGATCTCATATACAAAGCGGCAGAAGCCGGAGCCGATGCCGCAAAGTTCCAGCACTTCGCTGCAAAAACAATTGTGAGTGATTACGGTTTTAAAAATCTTGGCGGGCAGCAGTCGCATCAGGCGAAATGGTCGAAAAGTGTTTTTGATGTCTATGCAGATGCATCTTTGAATGCAGACTGGACACCGATTCTCAGAGAGACCTGCGACAAAGCCGGAATCACATTTTTTACATCGCCTTATTCTTACGAGCTTGTAGATGCGGTTGATAAATATGTTCCTGCTTATAAGATCGGATCCGGCGACATTACATGGCCGGGCATAATCCGCTACATGGGATCGAAGGGCAAGCCTCTTCTTCTTGCAACCGGCGCGGCCTCTTTCGACGAAGTAAAATTCGCAATTAATGCAGCACTCGAATCCACAAAAGATATTGTACTGATGCAGTGCAATACCAACTACACCGCCTCGCTCGAAAATTTCAATTTTATCAACCTGAATGTCCTGAAAACTTTTGCGCTGATGTATCCGGGAATGATCCTTGGCCTTTCTGATCACACGCCTGGTCATGCGACAGTGCTTGGTGCGGTAGCCCTTGGTGCTCGTGTGATCGAGAAGCATTTCACCGACGATACAAAACGCAGTGGCCCCGACCACGGGTTCTCAATGGATCCAGAATCGTGGCGTGATATGGTTGACAGAACGCGAGAGCTTGAAGCGGCACTTGGTTCCAGTATCAAAGCAGTCGAAGAGAATGAAAAGCAGACAGTAGTGCTTCAGCGTAGATCAATCCGTACGGCGCGCCAGATTTCCGCTGGTACTGTTTTGACAAATGACGATATCGAAGTACTGCGGCCATGCCCGCTCGATGGTCTGCCTCCTTACAGAATCGACGAAGTGCTCGGCAAAACAATCACCCGTGATATTCCTTCAGGAGAGCACCTTCGTTGGACAGATCTCAAGT
>CAIOZP010000559.1 GCA_903862805.1 uncultured Fibrobacterota bacterium | reverse complement strand
TCTGATGGGCTTCTTCTTTGATAAAGGAAGAGTTTGTAGCGCTCATGTTTTTGCCTTTCTTTTACTATTCGTTCTTGAGAAAAATGGGAGGGAGTGCAGATTTGTTATGCCTCACTTGCCATTTGAGTCAATATAAATTTATCCAGAGAGAGTTGACCGGCGGTACGGTGTTACTGCTTTTTTGTGAGACGGTATTTCTGTGTTGGGATTTGGGGGGAATCGGGTTGATGTGTTTCAACCAGACCTGTAGCGAGGGGTGTTACATGGTTGGTTTTTGCAGAACGAACAGCGGTAGAGAATATTATGCAAAACCATTATTTGGGTAAAACGCAACGAAACCCTAAATAATAGCTATTACTAACGTTTTGGTACTGGTTGTTTCTAAATGAGGACCTACATTTAAATGCAATGTCATAGGAAGACCCACCGCGTATTACCCGAAGACTATCGTTGTAGTTCCATGGTGTTGTTGCACCAGTGGGATTTACCTGCGTAGTACTGCCGTAATAACCATACCAATCGTTGCAATATTGCCATACGTTACCGGCCATGTCATAAAGACCAAATGGATTTTTTGTCTTGGTTGCTACTTCATGCGTTGAATCACCACTGTTGATAGAATACCAAGCATTTGCAACTATTGACGAAGAATCTCCCCACGAATAATCAGAGGTGGTACCTGCTTTTGCAGTATATTCCCATTCTGCTTCGGTTGGCAATCGGTATCCTTTTTTCGAGTAATCCATTGTACAACCCGTTAAATCAGTGCAACCATTGCCAGGAACCCCAGTAACACCAGTGTATGTGTAAACCGTATCCATTCCTTCTTCCTTGCTACGTTTGTTACAGTACAACACTGCATCAAACCAAGTAATCATTTCAACGGGTTTTTTGATGTCATCGCTAAAATGAGATGGATTTATTCCCATTAATCGCAAATATTCCGCTTGTGTAACAACGGTAGAATCCATACTGAACGCAGAAAGCGTTACATCATGAGCCGGAGCTTCGTCACCTTTTGTTGCCCCAGTTGCAGTTTGATTCCCCATTGTAAACGTACCTGCTGGAATTAAAACCATACCGTATAAAGGTTGCGAAGATGTATCGCCATAAACCGCCACCACCGTCGCCGCTTTCCCCGGCATTGTCAAATTTGTACTCGCACTTGTCAACGAAGCAACCACCGTACTGTCCGCCCCTCCCCAACGATCAAACTTTTTACCTGCGGTCGGAGTACCTGCTACAATTGGAACATTCGCACCTTTTGCATAATTTCCGGAACCAGTTCCGCCAGTCACTGTCAACGCATAGGTTTTCACCTTGTACCGCGCCACAATAACCGCCGCTTTCCCCGGCATAGAAAAAGTAGTCGCAACGGTGTCGGTACGTGCAAGCAGTGCGCTGTCGGCACCACCCCAATGATCAAATGTGCTATCAGTTCCAGCGACACTGGCTACTACCTTTACAACACTGTCTTTGGGATAAGTTCCAGAACCGGTGCCGCGTGTAACCGTCAGCGCATAGGTTTTTACTTTGTATTTAGCGACAATAACCGCCGCTTTCCCTGGCATAGTAAAAGTAGTCGCAACGGTGTCGGTACGTGCAAGCAGTGCGCTGTCGGTACCACCCCAATGATCAAATGTGCTATCAGTTCCAGCGAGACTGGCTACTACCTTTACAACACTGTCTTTGGGATAGGTTCCCGAACCGGTGCCGTGAGTAACCGTCAGCGCATAGGTTTTCACGCGATACATAGCAACTACAGAAACATTTCTGGCCGGCATGGTTATTGACGTAGCAATGGTGTCAGTCCGAGCCAATAAAGAACTGTCCGTCCCGCCCCAATGATCAAATGTTTGCTCAAGCCCCGGTGTACCGGCAGAGATATTTACACTCGTTCCTTTTGCATATTCTCCCCCACCAATTCCATTCGTAACCGTCAGCGTGTATTGTGTGCCCGTTGTTACCGTATCCTTCACCACCACCACCCATCCAATAGAATCCTGCGCGCCCTTCTGATCCTTCACGATAATCCAGAGACCTTTCGATCCAATATCAGAGTTGCTTGGCACCCAGGAGATCTTATTGCCGGTAACAGTAATTCCAGGGCTCGCAGTCAGTGTTAAAGTATCGGTGGTGTTTTCGTCGCTGTATTCAATCGTGTCGCGATAAATTGTTCCTACAATAACAGTGTCCCAAAGTGTCGAAACAAGAGTGGTAAATGTGGGCGGATAATTTACATTGGAGGCCGTGTCGGGCATGGTTACAGTTGCGGTATCTGATGTATCGCTTGAACCGGCGAGATTGTCTGCAAAGACACGGTACTGGTATTTGATTTTGGGCATACATGATGTGTCGATGAATGATATAGAGTTGTCGGCGAGTTTAATTATCTCGCTCCATGACCCCGTAGTTCCGGTGCGACGAATGACATGGTAATAATTCTCGTTTGATGTGTTGTCCGACCACGACAATTGGGCACGGTGTGGGCTCAACGCAGTTGCAGTCAAATTGGATGGCGCAATCGGTGTTACCTGACTGGCATCTATTGCGACGGTCATAGTGTCGCCGATTGTTTTGCTGACAGACACTTCGCCTTTGTAAAGCACTTCGCTTGTGGCTTTCAGTCCTTCAACTGTAATCGTGATCGAAATGTCTCTCGGCAGGTTTTCGAACATGGCTTCGTGAAGAGAGTAGGCCAATGTTTTGACAATCGGAGTTTTCATAGAAGACGAGCTGATCGTGATTCGCACGCTGTCAACGCCTGTTGGTAAAACGGTTTTACCACCCTCGACCCATGAGACCGCCGGTGCTACAGATGTTCCGTTGCCCGATGAATCGACCACGCGATTCGTGCAAAACACCAAGGCCAACACAACAAATAATGTAACTGCAAGTAATGCTTTTTTCATGATGATCACCATGTCACTTTCACGTCTGTTGATGTCGCTTCTTCGGCTGTTTTCTTGTGCGAGAGAAGAAGCGCCGCAGTTGCACCGCCACCGACAAGCACAAATCCGCCGAGTATAAACGGCAGCGGATGTCTCTTACGGGGTTGAATGTAGGTATCACAGAGCTTTTGTGCAACAATAGGCATCACTTGCGTAAGCAGAAGATCCGGTTTACCGTTATGATATTCGGTAATGTCCTTCAGGATTTTTCCGGTAGCGACATCAACGACTCTGGCATTGATTGTGTAGGTTTCTCCGACAAGCCCGATTGATCCGAGAACGATATACTGAACCGAAAGCAGTTTGCCGATTTCCACTGCACATGATGCATCGGTGCAACCAGACTGTTGGAAGCCCTGCTCTTTCAGCACCTGATCCATCTGTGATCTTTCAAGCACCGTGTATTTATGTGTCTTGCTGATTTCGGAACGAAGAACATCCGTAAGTGTCGCGGTCTGCGACTCCGAAAGGCCGTCTGCACGAAGCTGACTAACGGCGATCTGTTCTACCGCAAAAACGGGAATGACTGCGAGAAGAAGCAACAAAAAAGTCGTACGAATTTTCATCCAACACCTCAAAGCCGGTTTCACATGAGTAACTCAACAGTGGGACACAGAACAAAAATTACATCGTGCAAAATTCTTCCGATGTGATCGCCATCACACTGGTAGAAATCATAATTATACTTGTGTGAAATAACGGTATGTTTTCAAGGCAACAAATCACGAAATGACCAGACGCGCACAGCTGTGCGTCTCTACAAACCGCAAAACCCCAGCCCAATGACAACCTTTCTTGCCTCCAAAATCCATATCTCTTGAGGGGCTTGGGGCGATCAGGTTTCCCGTATTCCAAACCAGTCAAAGTGCTGAACGCCCCTCCATTCTTGATCTGACTTCTATTCATATTCTTTCTACTCATACCAAATGTATTTTGCATCTATGCAGAGAAACACCAGTAATGAAGTCGCCGCAATTCTGTCGAAGATGAACAGCGCCGAAGAGGTTGCAAAATTCCTTGACGAGATGCTGACCGGCGCCGAGCTTCACGATTTACAGATGCGATGGGAACTGCTCAAGCTTCTACGTGATGGTGTGCCGCAACGGGCGATTGCATCGAAGCTGCATATCAGTTTGTGCAAGATTACTCGCGGTGCGAAAATTCTCAAGAATGATTCGTCGGTGGTACGCCGACTACTTTACAAATAACAGTTTCTGTACGGAGGATTCATGGCTGATTACAAGATTTATCTGAACGATTCTGAAATTCCGCGTCAGTGGTACAACCTTGCGGCGGATCTGCCAACACCGATGCTGCCGCCGGTCGGGCCCGATGGCTCGCTTGTTCCGCCTCAGGCATGGGAGCCGCTGTTCCCCAAGGCGATCATCGAGCAGGAATACAGCAAGGAACGCTGGATCGACATCCCCGACGAAGTCATTCAGATTCTTTATCGCTGGCGTCCGTCGCCGTTGCGTCGTGCGGTTCATCTTGAGAAAGCGCTTGGAACTCCGGCGCGTATCTGGTACAAGGACGAAAGCGTTTCGCCCGCCGGCAGCCACAAGCCCAACACCGCGATTCCGCAGGCATGGTACAACAAGCAGGAAGGCACCGAGACGCTCACCACCGAGACCGGCGCGGGTCAGTGGGGAAGTGCGCTTTCGTTTGCAGGCTCGCTGCTTGGAATCAATGTGAAAATTTTCATGGTGAAGATCAGCTTCGATCAGAAGCCTTTCCGCAAGATGCTGATGGAAGTCTGGGGCGGCAAGTGCGTTCCGAGTCCGTCGCAGGAAACCAATGCCGGACGCAATTTCCTTGCGATGCATCCCGATACTCCCGGAAGCCTCGGCATGGCGATTTCGGAAGCTGTCGAAGCGGCTGTCACGAGTCCCGGCGGTAAAACAAAGTACGCACTTGGAAGCGTGCTCAATCACGTCATGCTTCATCAGACAATCATCGGTCTTGAGGCAAAGAAGCAGCTCGCTATCGCGGGTGTAAAAAACCCCGACGTCGTGATCGGATGCGCCGGTGGCGGAAGCAATTTCGCAGGTGCAGCGTTCCCGTTCATTCAGGAAAAGATCAACGGCGCAAACATCGACATCATTCCGGTCGAGCCTGCCAGCTGCCCAACTTTAACGCGCGGAATCTTCGCCTACGACTACGGTGATTCTGCCAAGATGACACCGCTCATGCCGATGTTCACGCTGGGCCACGAATACGTTCCGGCACCGATCCATGCGGGTGGTTTGCGCTATCACGGCATGTCGCCGCTGGTCAGTCAGGCAGTGGTCGAAGGACTTTGCCGACCGATGGCGATTCATCAGAGCGAGTGCTTTGCGGCCGCGCTCAAGTGGGCCAACACCGAGGGGTTCATTGTCGCACCCGAGAGCTCCCACGCAGTCGCAGCCGCGATCCGCGAAGCGAACATTGCCAAGGAAGAAGGCAAGGCGAAGGACATTTTCTTCTGCCTCTCAGGACATGGCAACATGGATCTTCTCGGCTACCACAAGCACATGACCGGCCAGCTCGCCGACTACGCACTGCCTCAGGAAGAGATCGACTTCGCCGAGAAGGTCGTGCAGAATCATCCGAAGGCCGAAATGAGAAAGAGCGGTCGCTGGTAACTCGCATTTTGTCAAGACAAGATTTTGTTTGATGATAAGGCCGGAGATTTTTTCTCCGGCCTTTTGGTTAACCCAGATTAAGCATTAGCCCGCGGCCTCGCTTCGCAATTCGTTGCGCATCTTCCGACTGCAAACTTTTCGGCAATATCACATTGGGATATTACCTCAAAGTTTCCATCGAAATCTGCATCAACGCCTTGCAAATCGAGCCTCACGTTCTAACGCATAATCTGGGTTTAATGCTATTTTGACTGAGGATATGCGGAGGTGAAAAATGAACGGACAGATACACGTTTACTTCGGAGACGGTAAGGGAAAAACCTCGTCGGCAAACGGGCTTGCTGTTCGTGCAATTGGCGCTGGAATGAAAGTCTGGATCGGTCGCTTCTGCAAAGGCCGCGACACTTCCGAAGACTCCCTTTTTGTAAAGCTTGGCGATTCCGTTGAAGTGCATCATTTCGGGAAAGATTCATTTGTAACCAAGGTTGATGACGAAGATGTCCGACTTGCATCGGAGGGATTTTTTTCTGCGATCGAAGCAATCGAGTCAAAAAAATTCGGGCTTGTTATCCTCGACGAAATCTTGTGGGCGCTTGAACTTGGTCTCATTCGCGAAACACACCTTGTCGAATTTCTATCCGACAAAAAATCGCCGACCGAAATTGTTCTGACAGGAAGACATGTTTCGCCGTCGGTGCTAAAAATCGCCGACCTCGCCACCGAGATGAAAGAGATTTCGCACTATTGGCACAAGGGCCTTGCTGCGCGAAAGGGAATCGAATTTTGAAAATCGGTATTTGCGGAAACACATCGTTATCGGACTTTGCAACGCTTGTCGATAGCATGTTGCCGCAACATGAAATCATTGTTGGTGCCGATAAATCTTTTGAGGCGGAGCTCTCAAATCCATTCGGTGATTTTCTTTCGTTGGATGTTTGCGTGGTTCTGCTTGACTGGTGCGAATTGGTGCCGGAGCTTTTCTTTGCGGCATGGAACGACGATCAGGAAAAGATTGAAGCAAGGTTTTGTGAATCACTTTGGCGCCTTGAACATATTGTGGATTTGTTCAGGCAAAAATCATCGGCGCGGATAATTCTTTCGACTCCGCCAATGGCGCAAAATTTTCCGGCAGGATTCATCGACTGGCTTCTTCCAAAACCATTGTCTGCTTTGACAGAAAAATGCAGGCGAATGTTTTTTGATTTCTGTCGTGACAGACGAGAGATTTATCCGCTTGACAAAACGGAAACTGTCGAGTCGGCAGAAATGACATCTGCAATAATCACTCAGATTGAGCGCGGGCCGATCAAGGCGATCGCTCTGGATCTGGACGGAACGCTCTGGGGCGGCATTGCTGGCGAAGACGGTCTTAATGGGGTAATTCTTAATGACGACGAAGGATTGCACTTCAAGAATTTTCAGCGGCAGATTGTGCGGCTTTACAAACAGGGAATCATGCTCACCGTTTGCAGCCGCAACAACACCTGCGATGTGATGGAGATTTTTCAATCGCATCCGCACATGATTATCCGACCCGAAATGATTTCGTCGTGGCGGGTCAATTGGGACGACAAACCGGGGAATCTTTTGGCCATTGCATCGGAACTGAATGTTGGAACCGATGCGATTCTGTTTGTGGATGACCGGCCATCGGAGCGGGAGCATGTCCGTTCGGTTTTGCCGGAAGTGTCAGTGCTGGATTTGCCGGTTGATCCCAGCGAATATCAAACCGCGCTTCTTTCCTGTTCACGGCTCTGGCCGCTGTCGCTGAATGCCGACGATATGATCCGCACAAAGCAGATTTCACAAAACATCTTCCGCCAAACGGCGGCGGCAGAGAGTGCGAATCGGGAACGGTTCCTGCGGGATTCATGTCTCGAAGCAGAAGTCGTATTTGTCAATCAACAGATCTTGCCGCGTGTCGCGCAACTCTTCATCAAAACAAATCAGTTTAACACAACAACGAAGCGATACAGCGAAACAGAGCTTGCAAAACATTCCTCATCCACCGACTCTTTTCTGCTCTGCATGAGCCTGAAAGACAAATGGAGCGACTACGGAATCATCGCCGCGGCCTTGGTAATTGCAGATAAAATTGATTCATTCATCCTTAGCTGCCGCGCGTTCGGACTTGGCGCTGAGAAGGCGTTCTTGCATGCGGTTCTTGAGGAAATGCGAAAGCGTGGAACCGTGTCTGTCACAGCAGAATTTTATCCGACAGCGAAAAATGAACTGGCAAAAGGATTTTATCAGCAAGAAGGATTCGAAAAAATTTCGGGCGATGATGAGAAATCGGTTTGGCAAAAAAATCTTGATGATGATTGCGCAGCACCCGATTGGATCAGGATCTTTACCTGATTTTGCGTTAAATCCCGCAAATGTCAGTGACGGTTCGTGCCTGTGAAAAAATCCTCGACAGCCAATTGACTTCCGTATCTCGACCAACATATTTTCGGCAGGTTTATCCGTATAAATGTCCCGAAAAACGAACCGCCAAAGCGATTCAGGAGCGTAGGCTCAATGCCTTTTGATCCCCAGGCCAACCGCCTGAACGAAACAATAGAACGTCAGAACCCATTCGTCGCTAACCTGCTGTCGCTCAAAGGAAGAACAATCTTCTTTCCGAAGCTCGGCATTCTCAGTCAGGCAGCCGATGCGGATGCTTGCGCGATCAATGCTACTATCGGCATGGCGCTTGAAGAGGACTGCTCGCCGATGTGTCTTCCGTCCATCGCCCACAATGTTCTGCTTCCGCCCAAAGATGTTTTCTACTACGCCAAAAATGCCGGTCATCCTGAACTGCGTCAGACCTGGCTCGATATGATGCTTCGCAAGAATCCGGCGCTTGTCGGTATGAGTATTTCCAAGCCCGTGGTGACATCGGCTCTTACTCACGGATTGTCGCTTATAGGCAGTCTTCTTTGCGACGCCAACGATACCGTGATTGTTCCGCAACCGTTTTGGGAAAACTACGATCTGATTTTCGGGACGATGTGCGGCGCCGAGGTCAAGACATTCCCAGCTTTTACTGCCACCGCCGAGTTCAATTTGGCCGGACTACGCAAGGCTTTTTCTGGTGCGCCAGGCAAGCGGATAGTCCTTCTGAATTTCCCCAACAATCCGACTGGTTACACGCCATCAAATGCCGACATGAACGCCATTGTCGCCGAACTCGTTGCCGCCGCCGAGGCCGGAAATGATGTCGCGGTGATCGTCGATGATGCGTATTTCGGCCTCGTTTATGAAGACGGCGTTCCCAAAGAATCCATCTTCTCGAAACTTGCCGACGCTCATGTGCGAATCCTTGCGATAAAGCTCGACGGCCCGACCAAAGAAGATTATGTGTGGGGATTCCGTGTTGGTTTTTGCACCTTCGGCGTTCGTGGCGGAACCCGCGAGCTTTACGATGCGCTCGAATCCAAAATGGCCGGACTGATCCGCGCCACGGTTTCAAACGTGAGCATGATTTCTCAGTCACTTTTGCTTGCAGCTTACCGGCATCCCAACTACGAGGCCGAAAAGCAACTCAAGTACAACACGCTCCGATCCCGCTACGAAGCCGTGCGCAAAACAATCGCCGATCATCCCGAATATTCAGAAGTATTCACCGCACTGCCGTTCAATTCCGGCTATTTCATGTGTGTCCGACTTGCAGAAGGAATCGACGGGGAAAAGCTTCGCCGATTGCTCATAACAGAATATGGAACCGGTCTGATCACCTTCGGGCGCCTTGTTCGCGTAGCTTTTGCAAGCACTCCATGCGAGCTGCTTCCTGTGCTTTTCGCAAACATGTATTCTGCCGGAAAAAAGATCGCCTCGGCGGCCTGATCCAATGGCGAACATTGCCGATAAACCGGTTCCGCGCGCTGTGATCTTCGATCTCGACGGAACGCTTTATCCATTCACGCGTTTCTACAAAGCACGATTCTTCTTTCATTTGCTTTCCCACAGCCCGCTTCTTTTGCCTGCCGCAGTCAAGGCCCGACAGACATTGCTCGGAGCCGATTTTGGCACGAAGGATGCGCTCATAAATGCCTTTGCGCAAAAACTTTCAGCCCTGACAAAGGGCAAAAAATCGCCGGACTTCTGCCGTCGCTGGTATCTCGAAGGATATTACGGGGCATTTTTCAAAACCCTTCGCGCCTTGGCCGGAACCCGCAAGGGAATCAATGAAACGCTCGCAAAACTTTCCGGTGCAGGTGTGAAACTCGCGGTTCTTTCCGATCTCGGTTGCGTTCGAGAACGTCTTGATGCACTTAAAATTGATTCGTCGGTTTTCGATACGATAAAATCCGCCGAGGAATTCGGCTGCCAGAAACCCAGCACCAAACCTTTCCGCGCGATACTTTCCGAATGGAACCTGAAGGCCGCCGATGTTTTGATCATTGGCGACCGCACCGATACCGACGGTGCTGCTGCCGCAGAGATCGGTGCGCAGTTCATTCAGGCGAAGTGCAGCAAAAATGCCGACGGCGTTGATTGGAACGAAATCGACAAGCAACTGAATGAAATAGCAACGCACTGGGCAGCGAAATGCTGATCAAAATATCGAAACACTTTGCAAAGCTGATCCATTTTATTCTGCGACTGATTGCTGCTTTGGCGATTGCCTACGCAGTTGTATTCTCGATCGCCGGAACAGTAGCGCTTTATTACGGCTATCATTTTGTGATGAAGCCATACGAGGAAGTCCGCGCTCTCAAGGCGCAGCAGCCGCATGAATCAAGTTACATGGCACTCAAACGCACACAGCTGCGAACCGACGGAAAACCCGACACACTGCTGTTCACATACGTTCCGCTCGATTCAATTTCGCCAGACCTTGCCAAGGCCGTTATTGCCGTTGAAGACGATGCTTTCTGGGTGCATCCGGGATTCGATGTCGAGGCGATGATTCAGGCATATCAGTACAACAAAGATCATGGCAAGCTGAAGAAAGGCGCAAGCACACTTACACAGCAACTCGCGAAAAACCTGTTCGCCAGCCCCGAAAAAACCTACATGCGCAAAGCCCGCGAGATGATCTACACGATTCTCATGGAACAGATCCTGGGCAAGAACCGTATCCTTGAACTTTATCTCAACTATGCGCAGTTCGGCAAAAACATCTACGGAGCCGAGGCCGCCGCGCAGACCTTCTACCACAAACACGCCAAAAATCTCACCGCCGATCAGGCCTATCGCCTCGCCGCTGTTCTCGCAATGCCCGATAAGGTTTCGCCACTGAACGCCAACTCGGTCTTCATACAAAAACGCCTCGCGGTGATCTATTCGAACCTCTACAAACACGACGCCGACACGACAGCGGCAGACTCCAGCGATTCCGATGGCGGAGAGAGTTCTGCCGGAACTTCGGCGGTTGTTGGAGCCGTGCCTGTTGCGGCGGATTCTGCTTCGAAATGAGGTAGATGCGTCGAAAAGGCGCATCGTTTCGTTCAGAATAGCTGTCCTTAAGCTATTGTTGGAAATCTTTCAAATTGGGGACCGTTGGTTTCGGGTTTTGGATGCAGAAAGTGCGAAGCCTTTCGACTTCGCACATTGGTGAAACCTCCGACATAACTTATTTGAAAAACGGATT
>CAIOZP010000558.1 GCA_903862805.1 uncultured Fibrobacterota bacterium | reverse complement strand
GGGCAATAACGAGGATTGACAATGGAAAATAAACGCATCTACCTTTCGCCGCCGTACCAGAACGGCCGTGAAAAAATATTTGCAAACGAGGCGTTCGATTCAAACTGGATCGCACCGATAGGGCCGCAGGTCGATGCCTTCGAGCGCGAAATCTGCGAATACACCGGTGCCTTGCATGCAGCAGCTCTATCGTCTGGAACTGCGGCTCTTCATCTTGCGCTGATACTCGCAGGTGTCAAGCAGGGCGACGACGTGGTCTGTTCGAGCTTCACATTTGCAGGAAGCGCATTTCCTATAACCTACCTTGGCGCAACCCCGGTCTTTGTTGACAGCGAAGAATCGACCTGGAACATATCTCCGACTCTTTTTGAAGAGGCCGTGATCTCACGAAAAAAGATCGGTAAAACAATCAGGGCCGCAGTGGTTGTTCATCTTTACGGGCAGAGCGCCGACCTTGATCCCATAGCAGCTATATGCGAGAAGCACGGCATTGTCCTCATTGAAGATGCAGCCGAATCGCTTGGTGCCACTTACAAAGATCGCTTCACTGGATCAATCGCACGATTCGGAATTTTGTCATTCAACGGCAACAAGATCATCACTGCATCAGGTGGTGGAATGCTTGTAGGAAAAAGCAAGGACGAAATTGACCATGCGAGATATCTCGCGACCCAAGCGCGTGATCCGGCACCATACTATCAACATACAAGCATCGGATTCAACTACAGGATGAGCAGCATCTGTGCGGCAGTCGGGCGTGGTCAACTTACGGACATCGAGTTTCGGGTACAAAGGCGGCGAGAAATATTCGCACGTTACGCGGAGTCTCTTCTGTCAATTGATGGCATATCGTTCATGCCAGAAGCCGGTTTCGGCAGATCGAACAGATGGCTCACCTGCATGCTCATCGATCCGGAAAAAATCCACATTGGTCCGGAAGAACTTCGCTTGTCTCTTGAGGCTAAAAACATCGAGTCCCGCCCGCTTTGGAAGCCGATGCATCTTCAGCCGGTATTTGCCGATGCTCCGGCTTTTATCGACGGAACATCGCAGCGACTGTTCCGAACCGGCATCTGTCTTCCTTCCGGAACCGCAATGACGGACGCCGAACTTGATAAAACCGTCTCTTGCATAATCGTGACATTGAATGGAAAATGACGCCCTTGAAACTGATTTGAAAAACCGAAGCGGAGAATAATAACGCAGTGAGACAGATACTCAGGTTGAGATACAGGCTTCCGATCATTATTGTGCTGCACATGCTTTTTGCAGCCATTGCGCTTGCGAGTTCATATTTGGTCAGATTCGACTTCACTCTCGGCGCCGCAGTATATCAGCATCACTTCTGGTATACCCTATGGCTTAATATCGTTATCTTCACAATTTTTTCTGGTGTATTCAATCTCTTTCAAGGCATCTGGCGATATGTCAGCGTCTCGGATCTCAAAGACATTGTTTTTGCATCGGGAGTGTCAACGCTTGTATTCACCGCTACTATTGCGGTCAGCGGACACTTCGGCGGCTATCCGAGATCGATCTATCTCCTCGATTTTTTCTTCTTCATACTTTACAACGGGGGAACGCGTTTCGCGATTCGCACATTCCGTGAAACCTTTGCTCCGATGAGCGATAATGCATGCAATGTACTGATTGTTGGCGCAGGAACAGTCGGCAACGAAATTGTAAAGACACTTCGTTCATCAAAACGCCGCGAATTCATTCCTATCGGATTCATCGACAAGGATCACAGTCTCACCGGCCAGCGCATACAGGGGCTCAAGGTTTTCGGTGACATGGCGGTTATGCGTCAGGTGATCATGCGTCATCGTGTGCGTGAAGTTTTCATTGCCATTCCTGAAGCCACGAACAAATTGGTTAGCGAAATTGTTGATTCGGCGAAGATTCTCGACTGGGAAATCAAGTTCAAGATCACGCCATCAACGATTGACATCATGAGCGGCAAATATCGCGTAGATCAGATTCGCGAAGTGTCAATCAACGACCTGCTTTCAAGGCCCAATATTACGCTCGATGATTCAAACGTGAGAAACCGCATTGCAGGGAAATCGGTTCTTGTAACCGGAGCCGGCGGATCCATCGGAAGCGAGATCTGCCATCAGATAGCACAATACAGGCCGACACGGCTTGTCCTGCTCGATGCAGGCGAGGAAAACGCATATCGCATTGATCGCGACCTCAAACAGAGGTACCCGGAAATCGCTGTAAATACGATCGTCGGATCAATGCTCGACTCGGCAGTGATCGATACAATGTTCCGTGAGTTCGATATCGACATCGTCTATCATGCAGCGGCATACAAGCATGTTCATCTGATGGAATGGAATCCCATTTCATGCATGAAGAACAACGTACTTGGAACTTACGCTCTTGTTTCTGCTGCCGAAAAATCCGGAGTGAAACAATTCGTGATGGTATCTACAGATAAGGCCGTGAACCCTCGTGGAATAATGGGAATCTCCAAACGGCTCGCCGAAAGAATTGTTCTCGAACGCTATCCTTCGGCAACTCGGTTCAACGTGGTGAGATTCGGCAATGTGCTTGGCAGCAGCGGCAGTGTAATTCCTTTGTTCCAGAGACAGATCCGCGAAGGCGGGCCGGTAACAGTTACACATCCCGATACGCGGCGTTTCTTTATGTCAATTCCAGAGGCTGTGCAGCTTGTTTTGCAGGCCAGTTCACTCAACGAGAAGAATGCGATATTCATGCTTGAGATGGGCGAACCGGTTCGGATTGTCGATCTTGCGCGCAATCTAATTGAGCTGTCAGGTTTCAAGGTTGGTGACGATATAGACATAGTGTTCACCGGACTTCGCCCCGGCGAAAAGCTCGTAGAGGAACTGCTCACCGCAGATGAAACACTGCTACGCACCCGCTATGACAAGATTCGCATGCAGAAGAGCACGCGTTTCGAACCCGATCGCATTGACCGCTTCATCCACGACCTGCGATCGAATGTCGAGATCGGGAATCTTAAGGGCATCCATGACGGTATCAACGATCTCATTCCAGAAATGCTCGGCCCCGACTTCAATGAAATGATGCAGAATTTCCTTTCGTGACGAGCCTGAATGTAGAAGGCGTGCCTGATGCTCTCTCAGGCAGGTGCTATATTTCTGTATAGTAATTTCAGTTTTGAACCGACAGCCCGGATGTCGACAGAATGCAGAAACCGGCAGGCCTGTGCATTTCATAAAGAAATCTTTGATCACCATGTTTGCAGGCGGCGTGGCGACGGCCTTGGTCGTTACCATGTTGATGCTCTTCATCCTTAACACAGGGCCAGGTCAGAGGCTCCTTTGCAAAATTGTTGAGGAATCCATTTCCGCACAGATGAACGGCAGGCTTGACGTAGGGAGAATCAGGCTGATCACACCACAGCTGATCGAGGCCCACAATGTGCGTCTTCGTAACTACGGCTCGAAAGACTGTCCCGAAATAAATATCTCCACGCTCAAAGGGCGCATCAATCTCTTCACGCTGCTTTACGGAAAATTTTCATTCCCGTGGGTGAAGGCCCGTGGCGTCGTAGTCCGGTGGGATAATGACAAAGCCGGTGCAAATCTTCCGAATATTTTCACGATCCCGCCAGAGCGGTTCAAGGATGTGATAGATGTCTTCATCCGCAAAGCACGGATTGACAGCATGGTTATTATTTACGAAGACAGCAGTCACGATATTCACGTGACTGCATTGGTCGATAGCCTGCGGGGGAATCTGCGCAACTCGTTTCGGTTTACCTACAGCATCTGGTCGAAATCGACGGATGTGAGGGTCGGAAAGATGCACTGGAAAGCTGATGCCGTCAACGGTGACCTCTACACTGACTCCATGCGCGTTGAGTTCCGTAATGATTATATGCACGCATCAGGCTTCAGGGTTTCGCTTGACGGAGTGATCAGTTTCATAAAGCCGTTTCCAATGGTGCTTTCTTTGTCGGCGCATTCTAACCCTTCAAACACTGCGATGATGCTCGCCAGTCAGAAGCAGTTTCGACTTGACAAAGCGGGAACTGTCGATGCGCGGATAAGATATTCAGGACCGTCTGATTCGCTTGCGACAACCTTCTCCGGAGAGGGAAACGGATTCGTATTCGCCGGAACAGATTTCCGCCGGATAAAATCTTCCGGCAAGGATTCTTGCGGAGTATTTACCTGTCATGCCGATGCTGACGGCGATGCCGGTTCACTCGAATTCGATTATGAAGCGAAGAGGAATGCTTTCGGCAGGCTGGGTTATTCCCTCGATGGCGATGGCCACGGAGTTGACATAATGCGAATCATGCGGATCGTTAAACCCGACATGGCGAAGCTCGCCGGATCGATTGACGGATCACTCGCGTACACCATTGACTCGGGCGCAACAGTTCCAACTTCTTTCAATGCAAAACTTTCCGGCAAAGGGATAAGAACTCTCGATGGCAGTGGTAATGGCGTTGATATGACTATCGGAGCATGCCTTGACAATGGAGAATGGGAAGGCGACATCAGCACAGGTCTGGCCGATCTCATGGGCCGCG
>CAIOZP010000557.1 GCA_903862805.1 uncultured Fibrobacterota bacterium | reverse complement strand
CACATGCCCGAAAAATTCACGGCAATGTTCGCAGCACGCCTCAACGGCATCTGCGACATTTCTGTTAAAGAAGCATCCGACGGCGATCATGTCGTGCCAGGAACCGCGCTTATCGCGCCCGGTGGGAAACACATGGTTCTCAAACGCAGCGGAGCAGTTTACTTCGTCGAAGTAAAGCCCGGTACACCGGTCTTTCATCAAATGCCGAGCGTCGAGGTGATGTTCAATTCGGTGGCGCAATATGCTGGCCGAAACGTTGCGGCAGCGATCCTCACCGGCATGGGCGCCGATGGCGCAAAAGGATTACTCGCCGTGCGCGAAGCCGGTGGACGAACCATTGCCCAAGACGAAAAAACAAGCGTGGTCTGGGGAATGCCCGGCGAAGCTGTAAAAGTTGGAGCCGCCGAATTTGTTCTGCCCTTAAACGATGTATGTGAAAAATTGCTGTCACTTTGTTCAGAATAAAAGCTGCAAATATCAAGCAGCCGACATAGGAGATGATCATGAAAATCCTGATAGTTGATGACGACGTAATTTCGAGAAAGATGCTTCGTGCGATCATGTCTTCGTATGGTCATTGCGATCTCGCGGCCTCCGGCAGTGAGGCACTCGATTGTATCGAGCAGGCAATTCGTGAGAAGTACCAGTACGACATAATCATGCTCGACATAGACATGCCGGATGCAAGCGGCCAGGTGGTTCTGACCAAGATCAGGGCCTTGGAAGAGGCAAACGGGATATTCGGCCTCGATCAGGTCAAGATCATCATGGCTACTTCGATGCACGACAGCAGAAGCATTATGACGGCATTCAACAACGGTTGCGAAGGCTACATAACCAAGCCCTACGACGTTGTCAGAATCGACAAAAAACTACGCGAACTTTTCACTGCCGAACTGCCTCAACCGAAAATCCCCGGCATGCCTAATGAACACCATCATTCGGGAAAATCTCAGAAACTTTCATGGAGCAATTCCTTTTCGGTAGGAGTGGAA
Organism: uncultured Fibrobacterota bacterium; assembly: GCA_903862805.1. Lineage (GTDB taxonomy): Bacteria > Fibrobacterota > Chitinivibrionia > Chitinivibrionales > CAIOZP01 > CAIOZP01. The sequence continues at coordinate 579 of CAIOZP010000557.1, read as the reverse complement.
CTGATTGACAATCAGCACAAACATCTTTTTGAAATCCTCAATTCAATCCCTGAAACACACGATCCTGTTGCGCTATCGAAAACCTATCTCGAACTACAAAAAGACACACGGAAGCATTTTGCCGATGAGGAAAAAATGATGCGCGAAATTAAATATCCCAAACTTGAAGAACATACAAAACTTCATGAAGAGCTGGCCGAATCGCTCGAAAATTTCATGACGGAAAACAACTTGTCCGATCCCGAAGCCGCTGCCGGGCTAAAGAATTTTATCTGCCAATGGATCGTGGAGCACATTCTCTTCCACGACCGCGACTATTTCCTTTTTGTAAACCGTCCCCATTGATCCTCTGCGAATAGCATATTTGTGCAAGCAGCATTGAGGAGGAATCATGCCTTGCATAATTGTCAGAACCAACATTGACGGAATTGATGCCGAAGATTTTCTCGAAGATCTCTCGGTCGAGGTGTCAGCGGCTTTAGGCAAACCCGAAGCCTATACGATGGTGATCCTCGAAAAGTCGGAGATGATTCTTGGTGGTAAATTCGGCCCGGCCGCATTTGTAACTGTCAATGGAAT
>CAIOZP010000556.1 GCA_903862805.1 uncultured Fibrobacterota bacterium | reverse complement strand
TCCAGCCACTCAAATCCCTTCGCCGGCAGTCGGGGGAAGAAAAAAAAGAGGCGACATCTCTTATCAGACATCGCCTCATTCGATCTTGGTTTTCAAATGCGGATCAAACAGCTTCGACAGCAGTAATCTCCGGAACAAGCTCACGGATCACGCGCTCGACATTCATCTTCAGTGTCATCTGGGCACCAGGACAAGCGGCACAGGCTCCACGAAGTTTTTGCTCGGCGTTTCAGTCATCCAGCAAGTTCTTATAACGGGATGTATCTCACGATTTCTCGCCACCTAAAAAGATTGATTTCGATCCGAATTTCTTTACTACCGAATCCATTGCCCGCTCTGATGCCACCTGTTTTTCACGCGCTGCTGTGTCATCAAAAAGGCTCATGCGGCGAATATCGTCAAAGCCGGAAAGTCCGACACCGATCAATCGCAGTTTGTCAATTTCATTTCGCATTCCGTCAAGAATGGCACAGGCTGTTTCATAGATTTCCTTTGCAAGATCGGTAGGCTCGTCGAGAGAAACGCGTCGGCTTCGTCTGGAGAAATCGGAGAGTCGCCAGACCAGTGTGACCGTGCGTCCGCAAAGCCCGTGACGTCGTGCGCGCTGGGCAACATCCCTGCTGAGAACCAGAAGAGTCCGCTTGAACTCTGCGAAATCGGCGCAGTCCACATCAAAGGTGTGCTCGCGGGAAATTGATTGTTGAGTACGGCCAGTCGATAGTTCGCGCTCGTCTATTCCACGGCAGAGGCGGTAAAGATCTGCACCATAGGTGCCGAAGCGGTCAACAAGATAATCCTCCGGAAATTCCTGAAGCTGACCTATTGTAATCGCACCGGCACCTCGCAGCATCTCGGCGGTTTTCTCGCCTATGCCCCAGATGCAACGCACAGACATTGGCGCGAGCCAGTGCATGATTTCGCTTTTGTCTATCGGCGTGATAGTGAGACCACGCGGCTTGTTCATGTCTGATGCAATCTTGGCGAGCAGTTTGTTTGGTGCCACGCCTATCGAACACGAGAGGCCGGTTTCATCAAGCACGGCTTTCTGCAAAGAAATGGCGGCTTCGCGCGGTTCACCGTGTATCCGGCGTGTTCCCGTCATGTCAAGGAAGGCCTCGTCAACGGAAATCTGTTCCTTGACAGGTGAGAAGCGGTCGAGCACGTCCATGATTTGCAGTGAGACTTCCGCGTAGAGTTTCATGTTCGGCACAACGAAGATTCCCTTGGGGCAAAGAGCGAATGCACGACTGACCGGCATCGCCGATCTCACACCGAATTTGCGCGCCTCGTAACTCGATGCACTCACCACACCACGGCTGCCCGGCAACGCTCCGACGATCACAGGCTTATTCCGGTATTCCGGATTTTCACGCTGTTCAACGGAGGCATAAAAGGCGTCCATGTCAAGGTGGAATATGGTTCTTTGTGGATTTGAAGTCATCTGGTTTTTGAGCTGAATGAATAAGAAAAAGAAAAAGAATTTAAGAATGGAAGGACTCCCGCCCTTAAACCTGGCAAGGAAGATGTGACCATAAAACCCCCGCCTGTCGGCGCGCCCCTTTCAAGGGGCTTCTTTAACGAACCGGTATGTCTTTGGTTAAATTCCTGAACAAACTCGAACATTCAAAACAAACTTCCTATCACCTTCGCCGATAAATCCGAGAAGCCCCCCAGTGGGGGCGCGCCGACTGGCGAGGGGGTTGGGGTCACATCTTCCTCATATGGATGCCCATGTTGCAACACAAAAAACCAGTTAAATTATCGAGAACTATCAGCCTCATATCCGCGTGCTGGTTAACGCATTAAGATAGTCCGATCGGTAT
>CAIOZP010000555.1 GCA_903862805.1 uncultured Fibrobacterota bacterium | reverse complement strand
GGAAACGTTAGTTAGTCAGGCGCGTTCCTGTGCAGATGACTTCTACCGTGTTGTTGAAAATGATTTTATTCCGGCTGTTCAATCCGGTAATGTTGCCAAGGCAAAAAGCCTTCTTGCCGGACCGCTTACTTCAAGTTACGACCGCCATAGAGAATACATTAACGAAGTGGTAAAGATGGCCGACAAGGCTTCCTCCGACGAAGAATCTCTTGCCAGAAATGAGCTGACGATCGGAACCGTTGTTCTTGGCGGAACAGCAGTATTAAGTTGTCTTCTTGTGATACTTCTATCCAGAATCCTTATCGCAGGAATACTTTCCCCGCTCCAGCGATCAATCAAATTTGTTGCAGCCCTTTCCACGAAGGATGCGACATCCGGGAAACGTATCGATCTTGAAGGTACCGACGAAATTTGTACTTTAGTTTCAGCGTTCAACCAATATCTCGATCATTCTCATGCCACAATATCAGCTTGCACTAATGAAATTCAGGAGCTTGACATCAAGCAAATGCAGCTTGCACTCAAAATGTCCAGCACCGCAAAAGAAAGCAAGGGACAGGCTGATAGTGCAGCGTGCATCGTTACCGAGATGAGTGGAAATATCAATGATCTCAAAAAAACATCCGAAAAGGTCGCGGCAAATATCGCTGCTGTTGCAACAGCAACGGAGGAGATTTCCTCAAACATCAACAGCGTAGCAACAATGGCGGAAGAAATCAGTACGACAATGTCTGCTGTTGCAACTGCCACAGAAGAAATGTCCAGCAACTTCAGTATTGTTGATGGAGCGGTCAAAGAGCTTTCCTCGTCCATCACGGCAATCGAAGAGAATGCTCGCGACAGTACATCTGTATCAACCAGCGCTGCCGATGCGGCACGAAGCGCGGGCGACATCATGTCTGCTCTTGGACGAAGTGCTGAGGAAATTGGAAAAGTTACAAGTGTCATACAAATTATTGCCCAACAAACAAACCTGCTCGCGCTCAATGCCGCAATTGAGGCCGCAAGTGCCGGTGAAGCAGGAAAGGGCTTTGCGGTTGTAGCAAACGAAGTAAAAGAACTTGCAAAACAGACAGCCAGTGCAACAGATGATATTGCCGGAAAAATCAAAAGCATTCAGGCGGATACTCAATCTGCAATAGGTGCAATCGGAATGATTACAAACATTGTCGGAAAAATAAACCAGCTTCAAGTGGTCACTTCCGGAATGGTTGAAAAACAAACCCGTGCTACTCGCGAAATTGCCAACAACGTTTCACAAGCTACGCTCGGCGTGAACGGAATTTCGAAAAATATAGGGCAGACAGCCGGCGCAACAAACCAGGTGGCCCGAAATATAAACGAGATCGCGAAAGGCGCCAACGAAGTCGCACAAAATGTCGCAGGTGCAGCACATTCCATTGCAGAAGAAAATAATAAAATTGCCGAAGCATCTATTATGGCCGTTGAAGCCAGTCGCTATATCGGGCATGCAAAAGAAAAAGCCGATATTGTAGTTAGCGATGTTGGGCAGGTAACTATTTCTGCAGATCGGATTGCAACACTTGTAGATGATCTCAATACGCTGATCGCTGTCTTGGCCCGTTAGTTGTCCGCTATGCGGTTTTTTTCAGCGCGGCGAGTTCGTCTTTCAGCCACTCGTACCAGATCTTCATTCCATCGCGTGTCCTTGATGAAATTTCGATCATAGGCAATGATGCGTTCACTGTTTCGACCGCGTCTGTGAAAGCGCTTTTGCTGAAACCCACGACCTCGGCAATGTCCATCTTGTTGAGCAAAAGCAGTTTCGCCTCGCTGAACAAAAGCGGATATTTTTCCGGTTTTTCTTCGCCTTCTGTAACCGATGAAACTGCGATCTTTGCGTGTTCGCCAATGTCGAATTCCGCCGGACAGACAAGGTTTCCGACGTTCTCGACTATCACGACATCTATCGTATCGAGATCGAATTTTTCGAGCGCCTGCAAAACGCTTATCGGTTCAAGATGGCACGCGCCATCGGTATTGATCAGCACCATCGGTACATCGAACTTCTGAAGCCTGCGGGCATCGCGGTCGGTGGCAACATCACCTTCGATGATCGCAAAACGAAGGGTTCCGGCAAGATCCTCAAGTGTGCGTTCGAGAATGGTTGTTTTGCCGCCGCCAGGCGATCCAATAAGATTCAACATCAGAACTTTTTTTTGCGCAAGCAGAGCGCGAACATCATTTGCTTTTTCCTGACTTGCGCCGAGGATGTTTTTCATCACCGTAAATTCCATTTTACTCTCCCTCAAGACTTATCATTTGAAGTTCTTTTCCGGCCACTACATCGCCAATCATATTTCCACATGACGGGCAGATAAAACGTGAATCTTTTATTTCACTTTCGCTTTGACAGCTTCGGCAACGCAACCGCACCGGAACATATTCGATATCGAGTTTCGCGTCCTCGGCGACGGTTTCTTTTGCGGCAATTTCAAATGCAAAGAGAAGCATCTCGCTTGCGATCTGGCGCATTTCTCCGATGCGGAGTTTTATCGAACTGACGTTTGACAGGCTATTGGCAATCGCCGTTTCCTTGACAATAGAGAGTATCCCATCGACTATGCCGAACTCGTGCATCAGCAGATCCTCGGCAGTTGATCACCGGCGAGCATTTCGAGGATGCGCGTTCCGCCAGCGGCGGTGTTTTGGCCGACACTGCCGCGATGATTATCAATGATGCGCCCGATCTGCGCGGCGTTTTTACCAAGCGGATGCGCACGAAGCGCGGTCGTTACGGCATCGGCGACAGCAGCAGAAACCACGATCACAACCTTGCCTTCGTTGGCCACATAAAGCGGATCGAATCCGTACATCTCGCAAAGACCGGACGCCGCATATCCGACAGGAATTGCCGCTTCGTCAATCTCAATTCCGAAGGAACGGTTCTCTGCCAGTTCGCAAAGTACCGTTGCCAAACCTCCGCGTGTCGCGTCGCGCATGAAGCGGATTTCGCCATTGGCACTTTCACAGGCGAGGTCGATAAGACAGTTCAGCGGGGCGCAGTCTGATGCAAGTGGCTGCGAGGTTTTCAGTCCGTTGCGTGCTGCGAGAATGGTCATTCCATGGTCGGCAACCGTTCCCGAAATTATAACTATGTCGCCTGGCGTGACGCGCGAACCGCTTGCAATATTCTCGCGCTCCGGCGGAACCGATCCGAGTCCGGCAGTTGTGATGAACACGCCCTGCGCGGCTCCGCGTTCAACCACTTTTGTGTCGCCTGTGACTATCGCGACTCCTGCCGTTTTCGCGGCTGTGGCCATGTCATCGGCAATGCGCTTGAGGTCAGACAATAAAAAACCTTCTTCAATAATAAAAGCCGCCGAGAGCCACAGCGGTTTCGCGCCGGAGACTGAGAGATCGTTGACAGTTCCGCAGACAGCAAGCGTTCCGATGCT
>CAIOZP010000554.1 GCA_903862805.1 uncultured Fibrobacterota bacterium | reverse complement strand
GTGAAAATCTCTGGGAAAATCGACTGGGAACACGCGCGGTCACTCGATCAAGCAATTAAAGATATTATTTACGAAGGCTTCTATCACATAGTGTTCAACCTCGACGAAGTCACATTTATTTGCAGTGGCGGCATCGGAGCGCTGGTCTATAACTTCAACAAGATTCGAAAAAGTAACGGCGGTCTTTACGTCGTATCATCGAATGACTATGTCAATTTCATTTTCGAGACACTTAAGTTCGACATAATTTTCGACGGGTTCCTGTTCCGCAGCTTCGAGGACTTCAGCGCGCAGGTGCTTGACAAGCAGGATGCTTCATGAACCTTGCCCGCCCGCTTTTTCTTGCACCAGTTCTCAAGGAAAAAATCTGGGGTGGTGAATACCTCGCAAAATCTCTTAATGATTATTCCGCTCCAAAAAAAGTTGGCGAGGCATGGTTAATTTCAACATGTGGCGCTGATGCTTCTCCAGTAATCAATAAGCATGCTGGAATTGCTTCGTTGGCAGATGCGATGAAAAAATATCCGGTGGATCTTTGCGGTTTAAATGCGGCAGAGTTCCCCCTGCTCTGCAAATTCATTGATGCGAATGAAAGTCTGTCTGTTCAGGTTCATCCCGATGATACCGCTGTAAAAAAGCACGGATGGGGAACGCTTGGCAAGACCGAATGCTGGTACATTGTCGAGGCGAAGCCTGGTGCAGAGATCATTCTTGGATTGACTGATGCGACAGGCGTTGACGAGGTTGCAGTTGCGACACTGTCTGGTGATTTTGACAGACTTCTTCGTCGAGTTCCGGTTAAAAACGGCGATGTTTTTTTCGTTCCAGCAGGAACGGTTCATGCGATTCTTGGTGGACTGGTCATTTATGAAGTGCAACAGAGTTCAGACATCACCTTCCGATTGTTTGATTGGAATCGCCCGCGAGAATTGCAAATAAAAGAGTCTCTTCTGTCAATAGACTTTTCGGCGGCAAGTCAATCTGCAATTTCTCCTTTGTCAATAACTTTGTCAAATGGCGCTACGCGAATTTTCCGCTGTGTTTGCCGGTATTTTGCACTGGAGGAATTTCTGATTCCTCCTATGTCAACATTGACACTTCCTGATCGCAAAAGTTTTTCGGCGATTACAACACTCGAAGGTTCATTTGAGTTTGTTGACAATGATGGTTCCTTTGACAAATGCGAAAATGCGTCTGTAGTTGTTCCAGCATCAATCAGTAGGAGCGTCAAAATTCTCGCAGGTAGCAGCGGTACGCGACTCCTGCACTCGTCAGTGCCAGAAATTCTTGCCGAGGTAATTGAACCATTGCGGGCTACCGGTTTTTCGGATGAAAAAATCGCAGGGCTTGGCGGATCATCGTCAAGCAATGATCTTATCCAAATAATGAAGTCTGAATATGAAAGGGCAACAAAATGAAATTGCAGATTGATGGATGCGAAATCGAAATTGACACATGCGACACAAGCATTATCGACAGCGCTGAAAGAGCAGGGATAAAGATTCCCGATCCGTGCCACAAAAACGGCAGAGCCGATGGCTGCTGCAAAAGCTGCGTTGTCGAGATCGACGGTGTTCAGAAATTCGCATGTTCAACAAAACCGGAAGCTGGAATGAACATTATCTTTGATCGTGAAGATCTGAAAGAACTGCGATCAAATCGGTTGAAGGAATATAACGAGAAGAGAAAGTTACCTAAGACTTCAGGGTGTTGTTGTTCGGGGAAGAGTGAATGTTGTTGATAATTATCAGCGGATAAAAGCTACTCGAATTTTCTCCAACTCTCAACAACCTCACCAGCACTCTCTCCAGTAACCCAGTCCATCTCAATCCCTCTTCTCGGGAACCCATTGAAGTATGTCACTTGACGTTTTGCGAGTTGATGAATCGAGATCGCAAGGTCGCGTTTCATTTCGGAGCCGGTGCATTGACCACGAAGGAATTTCGACAGTGCGCGGTATTCCATTCCGAATCGGTCAAGGCGTTCCCATGATAGGCCGCTGTTTTTCAGCCGCTCTACTTCAGCTTTCATTCCCGATGAAAGGCGTTCGTCGAGACGTTTGTCTATGCGGCGGATTGTTTCTTCACGGCCAGGATTTACGCCGATCACCAGAGCTTTTAGCGGAGGTAATCCTTCGAGCGGATCGCTTATGTCTGCTTCGCCGCGATGGGCGATTATCTCCAGTGATCGCACGATTCGCTTGGCGGTTGATCGGTCGGTTTCTTCCCAGAGTTTCGGGTCGGCTTCTTTGAGTTTTGCGTCGAGGACTTCGAGCTTCTCGTTCATAAGACTGTCTCGAAAATCGCTATCCTCCGGGATGGGCGGAATATCGTAGCGACGAAGAACGGCTTCGATATACATGCCTGTTCCTCCGCATATGATCGGCAATTTTCCTCTTCGCGTTATGTCAAGTATCGCAGCGGTGCAGTCGCGTTGAAAATGCCGCACGGTGTAGCTTTCCGAAGGATCGGCGATGTCGATGCAGAAGTATGGAACCGGCTCGCCGCCAGCGCTGTATTCGGATAGATCTTTACCGGTGCCGATGTCCATTCCGCGATAAACCTGACGGGAATCGGCGGAGATGATTTCACCGTTCAGGTCGCGTGCGGCGGCAACTGCGAGGCGTGTTTTGCCGCAGGCGGTCGGGCCGCAGATGACGAGGATTTTTGCTTCGCTCACTTTAGCAAGGTCTTAAGAAATTGACCGGTGTATGATTCCTTGACAGATG
>CAIOZP010000553.1 GCA_903862805.1 uncultured Fibrobacterota bacterium | reverse complement strand
GTCTGAACCAGAAGGACTGCGAGAAGAACTTTTTTCACTAAACAATTTCCTTCTGGCAAGAAAAAAAAAGGAAGAGGAACTGTAAGCCGGGTTCTGTCTTCGCATTTCTGCGGAGGCAGTCATTTATCTGAGCCGAAGGTCGTGAGCGGCCAACCCGGCGGGAAAGTGAACGCGGACAGCGCCCCGCACGGTTTCCCGCGCTTCCCGCCCTATTCGGCCTTGCACCGGACAGGGTTTCCCGTGCCTCGTCGGTTTCCCTTCGAGCGGCGGTCTCTTACATCGCCTTTTCATTCTCGCCCCGTGTTTGCACACAGAGTGGTCTTATTTCTGCGGTACTGTCCGTCGGCGTTTTCACACCTCCCCGGTGTTCTACCGGGTGTCCTGTCCTGCGGTGCCCGGACTTTCCTCACCGTGATCTTGTCACAGCGCGACTGCCCGTTCCTCTTCCATTAATTACTTTGTAAATCAGACTTCCAGATGCGAAAACTCAGGCTTGCCTATTGGAAAAACCGAGAATCCGATTTCATAAAGCGCCTTGTGATCGAGAATATTTCTTCCGTCGAAAACAAAGGCCGGCTTCGACATCGAGTCGAAAATTTTCTTGTAGTCAAGCGACTTGAAAGAATCCCATTCGGTAACGACTGCAATCGCATGCGCACCCTTGGCCGCCTCATACGGATCGGCTGCAAATTCCACTTTGTCAATTATGTCGGCGAGATCGTGCTTGGCTTCCGGAATGGCTTTCGGATCGGAAATCACAACCTTCGCTCGCTCGGCAACAAGATCACGCACGACATGATTGGCCGGTGATTAGCGCGTGTCGCCGGTGTCCTTCTTGAAGGCGAAACCGAAGACCGCGATGCGCTTGCCCGAAACCGTGTTGAACATCGTCGAGATCATGCGGCGAACAAAACGTGTCTGCTGCCAATCATTGATGTGAACTACGCTCTCCCAGTAAGCCGCGACTTCGGGAAGTCCATAAGATTCGGCGATGTAAACAAGATTGAGAATATCTTTTTTGAAGCATGATCCGCCAAAGCCCACGCTGCTGTTGAGAAACTTGGCACCTATGCGCGAATCGGTTCCGATGGCTTTGGAGATTTCGCTCACATCGGCCTCGGTCTTTTCGCAAAGCGCCGAGATGCTATTGATCGAAGAAATTCGCTGTGCCAAAAATGCGTTTGCCACAAGCTTGGAAAGCTCGGCGCTCCAGACATTGCTTGTAATCACGCGTTCTTTGGGAACCCAGTTTGAATAAACCTCGACAAGCTCTGCGCGGGCCTTGAGTCCAAGCGGAGTTTCACGCGAACCGATGAGCACGCGGTCTGGTGCTTCAAGGTCGCGGATGGCTGTTCCCTCTGCAAGGAACTCGGGATTCGACAGAACTTCAAAATGAATATTCTTCTCGTTGCTGTTGAGGATGCGGCTCATTGCTTCGGCTGTGCGAACGGGAAGCGTGCTCTTTTCCACAATGATCTTCGACTTGTCGGAGACCTTGAGAATGTTACGAGCAGTCAGTTCCCAGTACTGAAGGTCGGCGGCTTTGCCTGCGCCAATACCAAAGGTTTTTGTCGGCGTATTGACTGATACAAAAATGATGTCAGCCTCGTAAATACCGGCATCAACATCGGTCGAGAAAAAGAGATTGCGGCCACGAGCTTTCTTCACAACATCGAGAAGGCCTGGCTCATAGATCGGCAGTTCGTCGGTTTGCCATGCGGCGATTCGCGCTGCGTTTATATCGACAACAGTGATCTTGTACTGCGGGCATTTCGCTGCGATCATCGCCATCGTCGGGCCACCTACATATCCGGCACCGATGCAAAGAATCTTCTTCTCAAAAGTCTGTTCTGCCATGAGCTCCCCATGTTTGGATTTACGAGTGAGAAAATATATGCAGACTGGGGGGCAGTTCAAACAGGCTCAGTGCGCGACCAAATTCAGCCCACAAAGGACTATGATTCCAAGTACAGGAAAGTTCTCTTTGCAACTGTTATTTGTTCAACTTTGAACGGAGATGTGTGCGATCAGAATTCGTAGCGGCACCACAAAGAACGATTCTGGTGTTTGGAAACCGATTCCAGCTTCTTAACCAAACTATTGGCACAGGTGCAAACCGTTTCCGGCAAATATTCTCTAACCCCCTCCGTCACACTCTTCTTATCTTATGAATGTTGAAAATGAAAATCCGCGCCGGAGAAAAAATGGCCTTCTACCGTTATCTAAAGTCCTCGACGATTGTCGATCTGAAATCGACCGAAAAAGAAGACGCACTTCGCGAACTTGCGAAGGCTCTTTGTAAGGCGCAGAACATAAAAAATCCGCGCGCCATGATTGAAGACATGCTCAAACGCGAGGAATCGTCTTCGACTTTCATCGGGCAGTGCCTTGCGATCCCGCAGGCAAAGGGAACGATTGCCGATGACTTCGCGATCATTGTGGGACGCAGTCGTGACGGCATCGAATACGACGCTGCCCGAAATGCGCTTGCGAAAATTTTCGTGCTTGTCATGTGCCGCAAGGAACTCGACGACAGCGAGGAACAGATCGACATCCTCAACGAAGTTGCGAGCTTTTTCAAGGACGACCTGATCCGCCAGGAAATTCTCGACGATGATGAAACCGTCGATGTTATGAGCCTGATCGGTTCATACAAGAGCCGTGAGAAGGCTGCGAGCGGACGAAAGCGCACAAGCGATCCGGCGGTTGATGCTGCGATCGATATGGCAAAGGATCTTAAGGCCGGTGCTATTGTTCTTCTTGCCGATGCTGTGCGTGAGAACGATTTCCTCGACAACATCAAGGTCAATCGTAACAATATTTCGATAATCGTGATCACGTCCAACAAGAGCCGCTTCGAGGAAGACGACAAGCGTTTCGATCATCTTATATTCGCACCGGCTTATCCTTCGTCGCGCACGGGTCAAATCAAAATCGGAATCCTTCTCGGCATTTCGCGCAATATTCTCAAGAAGACCGACAAGGTCGTCTGCGTTTCCGGAAGCGCACGTCATGCGGTTTTCGATACCGTAATCGCGATGGACATCGAACGCGAATACGAGTTTTTCTTTACCGCAACCCGCACGATTCTTCCACCCGATGTTGAGGCCGAAGTGCTCGAACGCATTCTTGGTCTGGCATCTGAAATAGCAGTCGAAGGCCGCGAGGGAAAGCCACGCGGAACGATCTTCGTTCTTGGCGACACCAACACCGTGAGTCAGCATGTGCGGCAGCTCATCATCAATCCTTTTCGTGGCTACAGCGAGGCCGAGCGAAATATTCTCGATCCTGGCCTCGACGAAACGATAAAAGAATTCGCAGGAATTGACGGCGCGTTTATTGTAACAGGTGATGGAATTGTTGTATCGGCCGGTAGCTATTTGCGTCCGCCGGCAGACCTTGACGACGAGATCGGCGCACTGCCATCGGGTCTGGGAACACGCCACGCCGCCGCCGCAGGAATCACGCTCTGCTCCAACGCGCTTGCTGTGGTGGTCAGCGAATCAACTGGAATGGTTTCGATTTTCAAAAACGGTGCGCTGATGCTTTCGCTTGCCAAGCCAAGTCCGCAGGGCGGATGGGTTTACTGATACAAAAACTTTCGTTGACGTATCGATTTGTATCAGCTACAATGGCCCTGTTTGATTTCAGATCAATCGGGAGACGAATTTTGGTACAACAGGCCGCAGTCCTTCTCAGCGTCATCACGCTCCTCAATGCGCAGGAAATTAATTCTGTTGAAAACATTACTCACGATATTTCCGACACTACGAAAAACCTATCCGCGCAAACAACTTCGATTCATTTTCGATCGGGCCAAAATGTTACGCCGGGTTTCCTCCCGCCAACCGGGCTGCTGACTCTTTCGTTAGATAATCTGTTGTGTCGTGGCAACTCACGGTTACTGATTTTTTCGGTGCCGCAAAATCGAAGGGGAATGCATATAACAATCAGCGCGTTTTCATTGACTGATCGACTACTTGCTGTAATCGTTGACGATACCTACCTCGGCGGAACTTATACTGTGAACTTCGATTCGGAGTACAGACTCGCGGCCGGACCTGTCGTTTTGTTAATAAAAACGCCCGATAGAATCCTGAGTCGCCAATTTTTTTTGAAATGAAAAATGCCAAGCATTGCCGAACAAAACATAATCGCCCGCTTCTCTCTCGAACCGCATCCCGAGGGCGGATGGTTTCGCGAGGTTGTCAGATCACAGAATAGCGTCCGGTCGGACGATGGTCGTCGTCGCAGTTCCCTTACGTCAATTTACTTTCTTCTTTGCGAAAACAATATCAGCCGCTGGCATGTTGTGAAGTCGGACGAACTTTGGATACTGCTCGACGGTGCGCTTGCGGTTCATACTTTCGATCGCGCGACAAAGGCTTATTCAGCGACGATCCTCGGCCCTGAAAATCGCCAGCATCTTGTTCCTGCGGATCAATGGCAAGCGGCTGAACCGCTTGGTGGATTCGCCTTCTGCGCCTGCGCCGTTGCACCTGGCTTTGATTTCGCAGATTTCAGGATGATCGGAGATTCGGACGAAGACAACCTTATCAAAACGGAATTGTTCAGATGCGCAGGAGTGTCTGCAAAATTTTTTGATTGATGATTGCCGATATTCTCATCGTGTCAAGCAGATATTAACAGTTAGAAATTGCGGCGTTGATGACATCTTCTGATATCGCACCTTCCCGCAAAATTTTCACAGCATCCGCTCTGTCAATCGAGACCACACTTGATGGAAGAGAAAACGGCAAATTACCGGCGTCGATCATGAAATCGGCTTTGCCATCGAAACATCCGAAAATTTCATCAGGATTATTGAGGTATGGAGAACCCGATCGATTGGCACTTGTCGAATAGATCGGTAGGTCAAGCGATTTTGTCAAAGCGATTACTGCCGGATGATCCGATACCCTGACACCGGTAGTTCCGCCGGAATTGTTGGGTAGAACGAGTGTGATATTTCCTGGCCATAGACGTGCGAGTTTTTCGGCTGTAGCGCTGAACGAAATTCCCGTTTTGTCAATCACGCTCCGGCGCGATGAAAGAAGTATCATAGGATTTTCCGGAGCACGCCCTTTTGCCGAAATAATTTTTGCTGCGACTTCTTCGGTGGCGATTCCGCCGACTCCGTAGATTGTTTCGGTGGGATAGACGAAGATCGCTCCAGCTTTTATCTGGCGGCAAATATCATCGCGAAGTATCGAATCCGTGAGAAGCCGATCAAGTCTGATGCGTTCAGTTTTCATCGTCGCCGAACTGTTTGCGATAATGCTTCATTTTTGCGCGGAGTGCTTCGTCGCCCGCCGAAAGTATCTGAACAGCAAGCAGACCGGCATTCTTGCCATTGCCTATACCGACTGTCGCAACCGGAATTCCCGGCGGCATCTGAACGATGGAATAAAGTGCGTCGAGTCCTTTGAGCGGACCAGATTCGACCGGAAGACCGATCACCGGAAGAACCGTGAGACTTGCGACAACTCCGGGAAGATGTGCCGCGAGTCCGGCCATTGCAACAACAACAGAGAACCCGTTAGCTTCGAGACCGGCGGCAAATTTTTTTATGCGAACCGGATTACGGTGTGCCGATATGACATGTGTCTCGCTTTCAATTCCGAAGTCAGAGAGTACCGTTGCGACACTTTCG
>CAIOZP010000552.1 GCA_903862805.1 uncultured Fibrobacterota bacterium | reverse complement strand
TGCCAGTAGCGGCCTGCTCGGGCTGGCGTTCAGTTTCGTGTTTGTCGGCCTGCCTTGCACCATTCAGGCCCAAGGTGTAACCGCATTCCAGAACTTGAATTTTGAGGCGGCGAATTTGGCGAGCATTCCGACAAATCAAAGCGGAGGCTATGTCCCGATCAGTCAGGCCATGCCCGGCTGGACGGGATACTTGGGCAACATAGAAACTACACAAATAGGACAAAATGGTGCCAGCCTTGGGGCGGCCCAAATCGACATTTTCGGGCCTCATTACGCCATCGGGTTGGGTGGCATCATTGACGGAAAATATACTGATCGAATTGTGCTACGAAAAGGCGACGAGATGCAGAATCTTGCAGAATTGCTAAATGAGGCAATTGAAAAAACCAATAAGCGCATTACCGATCTTTCCAACACAACATCAGAAGATGAGCGTAGGAAAATCATTCTTTCATTGGAGCTGTAACGGCTTACTGCCCCTGCCAATTGGTTTTGTGCCGAATATTACTGATTATTCGGGTTGACATTATATATTGCCTATCTTATTTTCGTCTTCGTTGTTAACGGCATAGGTGGAAGAATGCAGAACCGCTTGTTTACCTCGCTGAATGTCAAGCTTTTCGTTGTGGCTTTGATCGTTTTGGCGGTTGGTTATTATTGCATGGGGCGCGGCCCGATAACCAATGCGATTTCGTGGAGTGTGGCACCGGTTCTTCTTGTTATCGCTTATTGCATCCTGATTCCTTTGGCGATTGCTGTTAAAGTAAATCCGGTTGATTCAGAAAAGAAATAAGGGCGTTTAGCTCAGTTGGTTCAGAGCACCTGCCTTACAAGCAGGTGGTCGCAGGTTCGACTCCTGCAACGCCCAAATTGAAATATTGCGGACTGGTAGCTCAGTTGGTTAGAGTATCGGCCTGTCACGCCGAGGGTCGCGGGTTCGAGCCCCGTCCGGTCCGCCACTATTAAAACGGCCCTGCAATTAGTTGTTGGGCCGTTTTTTAGTAATAACCACAGATTGTCATTAGCCTCATTTTGTGCATAAATTTATCGGATTTTGTCCCACAAACATTGTCGTCACTCTCGTTATTTCATATGTAGAACCATTTTTAAGACTACTTTTCTGCTGGTCGCCCCGGCGCGTCCTCCATAATCTCTCGCAATGAATGATTATCATATATATTCATGCAGTGTCGGATTGTCCGATAGTAAACATAGAAACAGAAGGGAAGGTTATGAAAATCCCAGAAAAAATGCTTGAAGTGCTGAAAAATGATGGGGTAGTTGCTATTGTCACTACGGGTAAAGACGGCCCACACGTGGTTAACACATGGAACAGCTACATACGGGTAACTACTGATGAGTGTTTGTTGATTCCGGCCGGCTATATGCAGCTCACCGAAGCTAACATTGCCATAGATAACAAGGTATTGCTTACTATGGGTAGCAGCAAAGTGGCTGGTAAAATTGGGGCTGGCACGGGTTTTTTGATCAAAGGTACGGCCGAATTTTTAACTTTTGGGCCAGATTTTGATGCGACAAAGTCGATCTTTTCATGGGCAAGAGCGACATTGGTAGTTTCCATTATTTCTGCCACTCAGACACTTTAGTTATTGGAATAAACCCAGAAACCGCATTAGCCCTTCATCTCATTGTTTTTACCACTGTTTTCCCATATACTAAAAATGCGATGCAGGCAATGGAATCACATGCTCCACCTGTGGTGCAGTGGAGCAGTGATCCTCGATATTGCTCCCGTAACTGCATAAATAGTGAAAAGCAGTCGCCCAATGACGATGCCTCAATCCTTAAAAAAGGCGTGCCTCCTATTACAGAGATGCGCCCTTCGCTTCATCCCTCTGCTTGTGGTACCTGCCAGTTTCAGATTTGGGATTCCGCGAGAACCGTACCTGTCAAGCTACAAGAACAGGTGGTCACTATAAATGCCGTCATAGTATGTCATGAGAATCGAACCGGCCAAACTTGCTAACGGCGTGGCGAACTTGGAGCTTTCTGTTACTGTGACAACGCACTTAGCTCTACAAGTAAGATTTTGGAAATATCATTTACGTGAGAATCTTGGTAAAAAGAGCGTGGAAGAGAAGTCGAAATCGATTTCATGTAACACGTTTCGCGTTACTTACGGAGAGCTTAGCTGTCGAGGATTAGCTTTCACTTACTCTCGACCAAAATCGTCACCGGCCCGTCATTCAAAATCTCCACTTTCATATCAGCACCGAACCTTCCGGTTTCTACCTTGCACACTCCGGAAGTATGTTGCATCTTGTCAATAAACTTTTCGTAAAGGATCTCGGCTTCCGCCGGAGGAGCAGCTGCGATGAAACTTGGCCTGTTTCCCTTGCTGCAATCGGCGCAGAGCGTAAACTGACTTACCACGAGTGCCGCTCCGCCAATATCGCAAAGTGAGCGATTCATTTTACCTTCGTCGTCGTGGAATATCCGGAGGGAGGAAACCTTTTTGACGAGATACTCGACATCGGTTTCGGTATCGCCGATAACTACACCGAGGAAAACCAGAAGCCCGCGATCTATTGCACCGATTACCGTGTTGTCAACCGTGACAGATGCTCGGCTGACACGCTGTACGAGTGCTTTCAAAACAGAACCGAAAGTCCGATGCGGGGGCCGAAGCCACTCATGTCCTGATACAAATAATGATTGCTTGATCCATCAAAGCGATGACGCAATTTTGCCCATTGATATTCGGC
>CAIOZP010000551.1 GCA_903862805.1 uncultured Fibrobacterota bacterium | reverse complement strand
GTTTTCCCGATATGTATCGGGCGTCAAACAAATCAGTATCGACTATGTCAATCGGATAATTTTGACCAGATGACTCGCATTGATCCGCCACAATACATATTTTGAACAAGTCCGGTGCAGAGATTAATGATCCGGCAAAACCACTTTTTTTCAGGGGGCAGAAATGGCAAAAGAGCGGGACGTCAAGAAGGAAGTGAAGAAGGAATCAGCCAAGACGCTGAAGGAAAAACGTCTGGAAAAGAAGGCAAAGGTTGCAGCTAAATCTGCAAGCGAAGCACGTCAGTAATTCTTCATTTTTTTGACGACAAAAAGGGTGCAGTTGGCACCCTTTTTCAATTCCAAACCAGTTTCTGTAATCTCATGTGTGTCTTGGCTTCTCTGCTTTCTATGGCACTTCTCGGCGGCGTGAGCATATTTAACGGTGACATCGGACGATATATCGGCGGCATGGACACGGTTAACGGTGGAGTTGGACGATATAACGGCGGCATGGACACGGTTAACGGTGGAGTTGGACGATATATCGGCGGCATGGACACGATTAACGGCGGAGTTGGACGATATATCGGTGGCATGGACACGGTTAACGGTAGCGTAAGCACGAATATCGGTGGCGTCAGACGATGTTTCGGCGGAGATGATCAGATCATCAACCCGATTTTTTCTTGACCACGTCGGAAGGTCTTCACACAAACCAACCTGAAAACCGCAGTTGTCCGCAGTAGCGTTCGCAATTCATTCTATTTCAAGCAAGATCTTCACGAAATCCGCTCACGCGCTCACGGCTTAACTGCGGTAGGTTCAAATAGACGAATCATCTTACACTAATCCGATAATACTGACCTGTTCGTTTCTGAACTCAACACGCTCACCGGTTTTTTTACCAACAAGAGCCTCTCCCAACGGAGACACCGCCGAGATCGGAATCCATTCCTCATTGTCAATTGTTATGTCGTCGCTGCTGACCGCGACAAAGAAATTGCCCATAGATGTAACAACCGCGGCTCCTGGGCTGATTGTCTTTTTTGTTTTCGAGACGTCGATCTTCAGGAGTGTTTGCTTGAGCGCAACGATCTCGGCGAGTCTTCGTTCGTACATGGCGTGTTCACGCTGAAGCATTGCGCGATTGGTTTCGTACTTGTCACCGGCTGAACTTTTTTCTTCGTCGTTGGCCGACTCCTGGGCCAGATTCATTACGGCAATGTCATCGGCGATGCTGTCGTCGATTTTCTTCATGCAGGCGTCGTAGAGTTTCTGTTTCAGTTTGACTGTCAGTTTCATTTTGTCAAATATCTCCGTTTAGATTGTATTGATCAAATCAAATTCTGCCGCGTCTCGCCATGATCCGCAGCAGCGCCTTTCCGACCGGTTCGTTTGTATGTACGGTTTCGAGCAGGACACCGTTTGCCGCGCACAGATCAGCTAATATTTGCGAGTGGGAATCAAAGCCGTTCCGGAAGGCTTTCGATGCTGTTTCACCGTCGAGGCTTGTTGTCCGACCGGTCTCAGAATCTATGAGTGTAACGGTTCGCGATTGACTGAAATGCGATTCCGATTCTGTTAATATTCGGATGACAAGAACCTCCTGCCGCTTGAATCGCAGATGTCGCAGAGCTGCGCCGATTTTGTGCGGATCATCGAGCAGATCGGAGATGATTATGCATAGCCCGCGACGCGAAATTGTTCTTGCGACCCCATCGACAGCGATAGCTGTTTCGGTAAGACCTTCGGGCTTCGCATTTTGTAAATACGACATAAGTTCGCGCAGTCGTGCCGGTGAAGAAGACGGCGGAAGATGAGTTCTGTTTCCTTCACCAAAAATAAAAAGTCCGGTCGCATCACGTTGACGAACGAGAATCATTGCAAGCGCTGCGGCGATGGTTCTGGCATATTCTAATTTGCTGACCGCAGTATCGGAGACCGCCATTGATCCGCTGGCATCGAGCATTATCGTCGCGGTGAGATTTGTCTCGTCTTCGAAGAGCCGCACAACGCTGCGATCGTTTCTGGCAAAGACACGCCAGTCAAGCGCCGACGCCGGTTCACCGTGACGGTAGGCGCGATACTCGAGGAACTCGGAGGAGAATCCGTGGTCGGGACTTCGATGACCACCGGCGGTCAGTCCATCGACGACAAGCCGCGCACGAAGCCGCAGACTGCGCACGGCAACAAGGCTCGCCGGATCGAGAAGGATTGCTTCGCGGGAACGGTTCACCAAGTCTCCATGGCGCGTTTTGTTTCTTCGCGGATAAGCGCCTCGCGTTCGCGCTCTTTGCTTATCTCGTCGAGACGTTCTGACACTGCGGCCTTGAAAGACGCTACGTCTTCCTTGACAAAAGCGGAAACCTGCACCGAGTTGGGAAACATCAGCGATAGCCGTTTTCGCTCAAAAGGATCTTCGACCAGATCGATCTTGTTGAACACAATCATACGCGGCGCCTGTGTCGCTTCGAGTTCGGTAAGAACCTGCTCAACCGTTTTGAATTGTTCGCCGGACCATAGGCTCGACGCATCAAGCACGATGCAAAGTAGATCGGACTCACGGGCGACTTCGAGCGTACTGCGAAAAGATGCCACCAACTGATGCGGAAGCTTGCGCAAAAATCCAACGGTGTCGGTAAAAATCACCTCGCCGGTCGCAGGCAACCAGACTTTCCGGCTCGCGGTATCGAGCGTGGCGAAGAGTTTATTCTCTACAAGCACATCGGCACCGGATAGCGCATTGAGCAGAGAACTCTTGCCAACATTTGTGTAGCCGACCAACGCAATATTCATCATTGATTTGCGGCCTTTACGCTGTATGTCGCGGCTTTTCTCGATCTTCTTGAGTTTGTCGCGAAGCTCCGAAATCTTGTTCTGTACAAGACGGCGGTCAACTTCGAGCTGTGTTTCACCTGGGCCGCGCGTACCAATGCCGCCATACTGTTTTGACAGATGCGACCATGCGCGTGTAAGGCGCGGATACATCATACGAAGCTGCGCAAGTTCGACCTGAACC
Source organism: uncultured Fibrobacterota bacterium (assembly GCA_903862805.1). Taxonomy (GTDB): domain Bacteria; phylum Fibrobacterota; class Chitinivibrionia; order Chitinivibrionales; family CAIOZP01; genus CAIOZP01. The sequence goes on along the minus strand of CAIOZP010000551.1, from coordinate 469 downwards.
TTGCTCTCGACGGATCGTGCGTGGGCCGCGAATATGTCGAGGATAAGCTGACTGCGATCAACGACCTTTGCCTCGGTTCGCTTTTCAATATTGCGAACCTGACCCGGCGAAAGTTCGGCATCAATCACAAGCGTTGTGCATTCTCCGTTTTTCAGATGCTCTTTTATTTCGGTGAGTTTTCCAGCGCCGATAAACGTCGAGGCATCTGGCGAGTCGCGCTTCTGAATAATCGTGGCTACAACTTCGGCACGTGCAGTGTTGCAAAGCATTGCCATTTCGGCCATGTCTTCTTCAAACAACGCATCTGGAACATCGGGAAGGTGAACCGCTGCAAGCACTACGCGCTCCGGCGGCGGAATCGGTTTTATATCAAACATCAAAATTCCAGACTTGAATTTTTACAATCTGCCGACACTGCTATCGAATATACATCTTTAAGATGCGCCTTTGAATAAATGTCATAATCCGC
>CAIOZP010000550.1 GCA_903862805.1 uncultured Fibrobacterota bacterium | reverse complement strand
CGTTCAAGTAAATGCTAAATTCCGACTGTTTTCCTCCCCTTCTCTGAAGGAGAAGGGGTCGGGGGATGAGGTCAACGAGGGAATAGAACATTTATTACCTCTGCTAAAAAATCGGAAACAGAGCTCATACTTCTAATTCACACCGGAGCAATAATTTCATTCCAGACTTCGGGAATATAAATATCAGAAGTCTTCGTTATGTATTGGAATGCTTGCATAAAAAGCAGATCGATCCTTGAAGTAGTTCTGCTTCGCACGTTGCATTTCTACAATAAATTTTTCGCCGCGGCTGTTTTCGCAATAAAGATCAAAGATTGCACGGCGGTCAAATTCACTTCGTCCGATCTGCTCGTTTGGAAGGAACGTTAGATCTGCTACGATACCGGCTTCCTGTGGTAATAATGTGTTAAGAAAGGCGATAAGCAGATCTTTGTTTGGCTCGGAGCCGAACAGTTTCTTGAAACCGAAATCGGTGAACGGATTGATATATCGATCGTTGATTCTCATTTTTTGAGGCTCCTTTTTTGAGGCGTTTGAAAATAGATGTTGGATGAAAGCTTGTGTCTTTGTAAAAACGCGAAAGAACCTCCCTTTTTCATATATGCAAAAACATATTTTAGGAACTTGTTCCAATATGCAGCCGTAATTCCCGACTGCACATCTCTTTAGTCCAGAAGATAATTGTCATGAAAATTTTGGCGTTAATTTCTCTTCTTGTTGTTGCAGTTTCAGCGGTTCCACTGCCTAAGACGCAGACGTCCATCAAGGACAGTTCACACACAAAAACAATGCCTGTTGATACTTCAAAACGCCCTGCTCCTCTAATCGATTCTGCCGGTGAACAAACGTTCTCGATTGATGTGAAAGACTCCGATATACGCGATGTCGTGCGCATGGTTTCCACTGGGTATCAGATCAACGTTGTTATCGATCAGTCAATCACCGGCAAGATAACTCTTCATCTTACCAATGTTCCGGTCATGAGCGGTTTGCGTACTCTTGCCGGAACACTCGGACTTGTTGTTGTGAAGTCGGGGCTTGTATATCGCATTTGTAAAGAGAGCGATGAACAACTCATGCAGGTTGATTTCAACAAAGGAAAACTCAGCGCTGATCTTCATAATGCCGATGTGAGGCAGTTCATTGCAGAAGTATCGAGACTCACCGGTGCATCGATTGTGATTGATCAGCATGTCGATGGAAAAATAAGCGGTAAGCTCTATGGCGTAGAGGTTGAAGACGGGCTCAAGGCCATGCTTGAATCCAACGGATTTGAGGTTGTAAAGCGAAAGAACATTTTTTCTGTTGCGTCCAACGGCGTTGATGCTTCGCAGACACCGATGCCGGGCACTCCGCAGTTCGGTGGAGGCGGATCGGCGTTCAGACCATCCGGCAACGGACGGAATTTCTTTGTCGAATGCAAGGACGACAGCATTTCTATCAATGTCGCCGCAGGTGATCTTGACGATGTGATAAAAGCAATTGCAACTCAGACAAATCTCGACATTGTTACTTACGGCGAATTGCGCGGCACCGTGATAAATGCCAAGCTCACAAATGTTCCCATTGAAGTTGGAATGCGTCTGCTTCTCGGCGGAACGCGATTCACTTTCATCAAGACCGGCAACATTATTATGATAGGCGACAGAAGTGTCGGCACGCCTTCGGGGCAGGCGCTTTCCAAGTCGGAACTTATCCATCTCAAGCATACAAAAGCCGATGAAGTTCCAAAGCTCATCCCGCAGGGTATGTTCCAGAATAATATCTCTGTAGATAAAGAGCAAAACGCGCTTCTTGTCTCAGGAACATCCGAAGACATTCTTAAAATCCGTGAGTTCCTTTCGTCGATAGATGTTCCCACACCGCAGGTTGTGATAGATGTTTTGGTTGTGGAATACAGCCGAGATGTAGGTCGCAAGATGGGACTTTCTGTTTCGAGCGGAACGGGTGCTGCGGCAAGTGTTTCATGGCCCGATATTTCAGTTAACAGCAATATGCATGTTCAGACTCCCAACAATTATGTCGGAAAATTGACAGGGAATTTCATCCAGCTACCGACGGATTTCAATGCCAGTCTTCAATTGCTCGAATCGGAGAACAAGGCGAAGGTTTTGGCCCAGCCTTCACTATGCGTGCTCAATGGAAACAAGGCATCAATCAATGTCGGGCAGACGCAGTATTTCACCGTAACCGGCGGAACCAAGGATGTGCCGACGACAGAGTTCAGGCCGATTTCTTTCGGTATTCAACTCGATATTACACCCTGGATTTCGCAAAGCGGACAGATCACGGCGGAACTTACTCCTAATATTTCAAATTCGATGGGCGTAAGTGCGAACGGATATCCCAATGTTTTCCAGCGTTCTATAACAACAACGGTCAGGCTTGAGAATGGGCAGACACTTGCACTCGGCGGATTGTTGCGCGGCGATGAGCAGACATTGCTCACCAAGGTTCCGCTGCTTGGAGATATTCCGTTTATCGGGGCATTGTTCCGCAAACTGAACACCGACAAGGTTCAGACAAATCTGGTCATTTATATAACGCCGCATATTCTCGACAGCTCGTATTCTGTCGATCTTGCAAATGACATAAAGAGCGGTGAGAAGGCGTATTCCCGACCGGTTCCTTATGGTCAGACTTTCGGCGATATGCTGAAAACAACGCGTGGTAATTTTTCGATAAAACTTCCCGATAGTTCCAGTGTTGTTCAGGACAGTGTTTGTCATGTTCCGACATCTGACACGTCCAAAACTGTGCAGAAACCTGCGGCTCCTTTGAATTCAAGTTCAAGCCCGACAAAACCGGCACCGGCTGCAATGCCTTCACCTCCGGCATCAATTCAGGGTACTGATCAAAAGGGATCGCAATGATCTCCAGCTTGGGGATTGTTCCTGCTTCAGGATCTTTTGTCACCGCAGTCGGTCTTTATTCTGGCAGGCGAATTCTGTTTGCAAAAACATTTTCTGTTGCAAATCCTTTTTTCATGGAACTGCTTGCGGGGCGTTCGCTTCGGATCGGCATTCCTGCTGTGTGGAAACCTATTGACGTAACTCCTGCACCGGATTCATGGCTTTCCTCTTCGGATGCAACGCACTTCACAGCATTTGCAGACACTTTTTCACATGATGAAACAGCGAAGATATGGAACCGATCCAAAGCGGCCATCCTTCCCGATGATAATTATCTGCTGACAATTCCGCGCTTCGCAGGGGTGAAGTTCGATTCATTTTTTTCTGTTGATGTGTCAGATAATTATTGCAGAATTGCGCTTGTTGTCGAAAATGTGCTCGCAGGAGCATT
>CAIOZP010000549.1 GCA_903862805.1 uncultured Fibrobacterota bacterium | reverse complement strand
TAGTTGACATACATCTGCATCTGCCCCAAATCCTGATGAGTCAATTTGTCGCGCTTGAGATCAATGAGAACATAGCAACGTAACAGACGATTGTAGAATACCAGATCGACATAAAAATGATCATTGTCAAAGGTGAAGCGTTTCTGTCGTGCTTCGAATAGAAACCCTTTTCCCAATTCAAGGAGAAAGTGTTCCAGCTTGTCAATGATAGCGGTTTCCATTTGGTGCTCTGAATAGCCGCTTTTTTCATCCAAATCCAAAAACTCAAGAACATATGGATTTTTGACGACATCAGAAGGCTTTTCAAGTATAAGTCCCTGTTGCGAAAGCATTTTTACACCTGCTTTGTCACGGCTTAGTGCTAATCGTTCAAAGAGTGAGGAGGCAATCTGGCGCTCAAGTTCACGGGTTCCCCAGCTGTTTTCAAATGCTTCCATTTCGTAAAACCGTCGTTCGTCAGGGCTTGAAATGGTGAGAAGCGAAACATAATGTGTCCAGCCAAGAACGAATCGTTTTGCCAATTCGGCGGTCACTACCTGCAAGCTATTCAGATCATCCAAAAAAATCGCCCAAAAAGATTCCAGAGAGTGAAATTGACTATTTTTTAATCCCGAACTTTGTTCAAAAGATTGGTCAGGCAGTGCCTGACCAATCTCCTTGTAGCTGACATAAAAAACCCGGCATTGTTTGAGATTAGTTGAAGAAACCCCTTTCATGCCGATAATTCTGAGTTCTTCCGACAAACGTTTTATAAGCTGTTTTCCATACAATACTGTACGGTCGGCGTTGCCTTGTTCAAACTCTACAATATAGTAGCCGAACAGCCAATTTCTGATCACCAGGGCAATATCTACCGAACGGGCGGCTCTTTTTTGCAACTCCAGATGAGTGCTATTAAAGAGACTCAGTAGCTGTTCAAATTTCATTTTAGCACTCCCTCTTACCAATCAGCGATCGGATATTTTTGAGTTAACCAGCATTATGAATATCATAAGCAATGATGTAGGCATTAATACCGATGGTCACCGGCTTGCCGTCGATCGGCAACCATTATCCCCGATTTTTCCCGAAGAAATCGTTCGGTCCCTGAACGGTGCATTCCGGATTGTGGTACAGGAGCCAGACTTTTTCTACGTCATCTTGGTCCAGTTCATGAACACCTTGATTTACCGACGACTCCATCCTTTGGTTGCGCTCATAGTGATACATCCCCGCATCCTTCTGAATCACATCTTTCAGGGGAGAGATCGAACTTTTCGGCACAAACAGGAAATCCGGGCACCAGTTGACGGTGGTCTGACCGCCATCCTGGGCGTCAAGCTGCTCCGCCTTCAATCGCAGTTGATAGGTGGTCACATCCAGCAGAGCCCCGTCCATCTCCAGCCAGACATGATAGGGGAGTGCGTTCGACGGAACGACCATTCCCGGAGTCGGCGCATGGAGGATGACATCGCTGTCCCCCGGTCCGACCCGCCAAGCGGCGTGTCCGACGACAACATGAGAGTCGAACCCTATCTGGGTCAGGATCTCCCGGACGATTGCCGCGTGAATATAACTGTCGGAGCCGAGGCGGTCGCTGGCGGCCATGGCGTACTTACGCATCGCGGCGGCCAGGCGAGGGATATCCACTTCCACATCAAGTCGAGCGCGAGCCACCGCCCGGCGTTTTGCTGCTCCCCTGCATTTCTCCCATACCAGGATATTCCCCACATCCAGCCGGCAACCATCCCCTACCCCGCCCACGACACCCGTACCAATTCCATACGGGTTGATCTCCGACGTAGCGAGGAAACATGCAGGCAAGGTGGTCGTCTTACCGGACCCTGTCCATCGTTACTACCAGTATTGGAACCGACGGGCAACTGTAAACTGTTT
>CAIOZP010000548.1 GCA_903862805.1 uncultured Fibrobacterota bacterium | reverse complement strand
CCCCTTGAAAGGGCATGTTCCCGAGCGAGCGAGGAAAAAGAACGAGCTTTGCGACGGGATTTTATGGTCACATCTTCCTTGGCGGGTCTAAGGGGTGGCTAACCACTTCCTTCTTCATTCTTCCTGTCTTCTCTTTGTCTTTTATTAAATCCATTCCTCACTCCTCACCATCCCATCAATCCCCACAACAACACACTTAATCGGAACCTTTCTTGTCGCCCTGCTCGCCGCCTCTTGAACAATTCTAAGCAGACCACCGCAGCAAGGCACTTCCATGATCATCACCGTGATTGTATTCACCAGCGATTGATCGATCAGTGCCACAAATTTCTCGATGTAAGATTCCTGTCCGTCGTCGAGCTTTGGGCAGGCGATCACCAGCTTGCGGCCTGGTAGCCATTTCTGATTGAAGTCGGGCAGCGCGAAGGCAGTGCAATCGGCGGCGACAAGAAGATCGGCTTTGTTGAAGTAGGGAGCCATCGGCGAAATAAGATGCAGTTGCACCGGCCATTGCGTGAGCTGGCTCTCAAGACCTTCTTGCACATGGGCCGCAGCCGGTGCGCGTTCAATTGTTCGTGCCGCCGAACCAGGACATCCCTGATGCATCTTTTCCTCCTTGTACGCTGGAACAGGCTTGCCGAGTTTTGCCAAATAATCAGTCGCTTGTGTCAAGTAAGTTGTTTGTGCGTGCTCGTGTAAATGCCGCAGATGCGCTTTGAGCGTGTTATCGCCCATGGGCAGAATATTGTCGATAACCTTCTGCTCGTTGTAAGGTTCAGCTTCGCGGACTTCTATTTCAATAGCACCTTCGGGGCATGTACCAATGCATGCACCCAGACCATCGCAGGTAATCTCCGAAACTAAACGCGCCTTGCCGTCAATTATTTGCAACGCACCTTCCGGGCAGCCATTGGCACAAAGCCCGCAACCGGTGCATTTCGCTTCGTCAATCTTGATAATCTGTCGTTTCATTTTGTCTCTCCTGTTTCTTGCTACCCCAACAAGATACCAGAAAGGAAAGACGGCAACATTGATCTGGGTCAAGAGAATTGAAATGAATTTTCGCCGATCCGTTAGTGAGTTATATTTCTGTCCGATGAAATCTGAACTATTAACGAAGTTAGTAATTGTGAAAACAGTATCAGAGTCAAAATTGTCCATAAATCCTGAAACCAGACAACTATTTATCGGCGGGAAATGCCCTGACGCCGTTTCTGCTTGCGGAGCAATATGCTGCCGTAGCTGGAATGTGCTTCTTGATTCAAGCGAGATAGAGTCCGGCGAATTTGAATCGGAGATGACATGCCTTGTAAGCAATAATCCTTGCTGCATGTGTCAGGACGTCTGCGTAAATCGCTTTTCACGTCTGAAGAAAACATCCAACGGCAGCTGTATTTATCTCGGACACGATAAGCTGTGCAGCATTTATGAAAAGCGTCCACTGGTCTGCCAATCATTCAATTGCTTCGGAGGCTGGGATTTACAGACAGCAAAGGCTGATCCGGATGTACAGATCACGGAATCGGAGAGGTTCCGTAAGTATTCTTTGACCGGATTCTCCGACGGAATGATTTTCGTCGCCAACCTCCATGAAAAGCTTAAAGCGGTTTTCTTTTCGCGTGAGCTCAGCGAGCTTGTATTTGTCAAGAAGCACATCAGCAAATGCGGAGTAGTAACGCAGAATGATTCCTTTGAATTCCGTGCCATGACCGAAGACATGATCTCTTACATAATCGGCGAATGTGATGGCGAAAAAAATATTGGCAATATTATCCAATCACTGAAAGACAAGTTCGAAAATCCACCAAAACGCGAGGAGTTGGCCGAGATGATCACTCTGCTGTGTCGGCAGAAATTGTTGGTATTCGTTCATCCGACGAATTTGGATATGATTTAGTGAGCTGGTCTCCGAAGGCCTGAACAGCAAAATACAAATGATCAAAGCAGCTGCAAGAGGCTTCCACAGTTTTATTAGTTATCGGGTGAGAATACTTTTCTTTTG
>CAIOZP010000547.1 GCA_903862805.1 uncultured Fibrobacterota bacterium | reverse complement strand
TCTTTTATATCCCCGTCATTTTGCAAGAATGCAAAACCGGCAACAGTCAGGCAGACCGCCACAAGCGGAAGCACCACCATAATTTTTTTCATGCGGAACATTGGAATCTCCTTCAGAATTGACATATAAGCATCGTTGGTAACATATACCACTTCAAGGGCAATTTCTCAACTGGATTTCGCTCAGGAATCTTTCTGGTAACCACAGATACCATGCGAACTTTGGCCGATTCATCCGATTGCCAATTTTGTCATAGCACATCATTCACCTTTTTCACAAAACAGGACAAAAAGTGTTTCACAAATTTGTTCTTGGTCATTCATAAAGCAAAATTAACCTAAAGTTGTTTTATCTGCTTCGTATAGCAGTAGTGTTCCTGTCGCTCTTTTGATTGACTCCCATGAACAAACATAATAGCATCGCCCCGTTATTGCGAATTAGCAAGAGTTTTCTTCATGGAGGTTAGTATGGGCAGGTATCAGACAATTATGTCGTCGGTGTTGTTGAGCTTCTTGTTGCTATCTGCTGGATGTGCCAATATGTTCAGCAAGAGCAGCTCAAAGCCTTCGGGTGGCAGCTCCGTGAAAATATCGGGCACGCTTCAGCACGGCACAGGAAAAATCGCTGCAACTACGGCTGTAGCGGATTCAATTTGCGCCATGCCGATAGTAAAAGGCCAGGAAGCCGGAGATTGGGTAAGCCTGCCTGGCGCAGTCATCAATCCTCTCACCGGAACATTCAGCATTGAATTGCAGGACAGCATCGATGGCGCACCTGCCGAATGGGTTCTGCTTCTGCTCAACAGTAAAGCGACAAGCAATTACGACAAGCTGGTCGGATTTCTATCCGTCAACGAGATCAACCAGTCCCTGATTACTTTTCCGCTGTCAAAATCAAAAACAGATTCCATTTCTGTCGGCACGGTCACTCAGAATGGAGACGAAGAACAGTCTGACACATCGATCAAACTTGATACCGCAGTATTCGATCTGACCCTTTCACAGCTTGCAGAAATGGCACATACCGGAACGACCTTGAAAGTGATGAAAAACGAGCTTGCCAATTACGATCCTACCGGTGTGAACAAAATGGAGATCCGTACCACCTACAATCTATGCTATGAGCGCCTGTCAGCAGCGATGAATCACGAACTGACCCCCCTGGAATACTTTGACACAAGCAAATTTGGATACTCGATGCAGGTGTTTCCGCAGAGTAATCCACAATTTGATTTCACCCAGATTTCAAGCGGGGCACAGACTTTCGAGATGTATCCACCAGCGCCAACATATCTGGAAAATGTGGTAGGAGCACACGTTTATACGGCTCTGATAAACCCGTGTTATTCGACAGACACATCGGGGAATCCAATAATTCAGCACGATACATCAGGCGGAATGTCACATGCGGTTGCATTGCTGGGCGGAGACAGCAAGGGACTGTCGAGCATCATTTACAGCGAGTTCAAGGGGCTGTCTCCGGAAGGAACCTGGCTCTTCACCAAAAACAAGAACCAAACCCAACCGATCAGGCAATTCGACCTTTCGCTCGGCCTTCCAATTGATACTGCAACCGGAAAACCGAACATCTACATTCCATCGGTAAATATTGCAGTCAACACGGCAGATACGACAATCACATCAATCACCATCAAATGGTATTACTGGGACAAGGCAAGCAACGGGTATCTTCCGGCAGCTGATGCTGGCATCCTCGACAACAACATAAGTGATCTTGAGGTGACAATAAAGAGTACCGCGGCCGACACTGTTTTCAATTTCGGGACATCCTCATCTACCCAGCAAGCGGTTCCGCTTACTGCGGCTCTGAATCCGGCATCCGGCAAGTTCAAATATGTTCTTCCTGCCGTGAATCAAAAGTTCACGGTCGATGTACTTTATACCAGTTATTATCAGCGTTTCGACGTAATGCTGCAGGATATAGGTGGACTGACTTCGTTTTAACAGGCATTTCGGCAGCTCTGTATTTCCGCTTGGCCGGAATTTATGGGGCTGCCCTTGAAATTGCACGTCACTATCTCCGTTTTCGTCCACCCCCTCCCCGGTGAATCTTTTCTTGAAAATATTTTGGCAAACTCGACAAAAATTTCTTAAATTTCCCATTGTTAACCCGTCGGGATTCTCAGTTTCAAACAATCCCCACGGACAAATACTCATTTTTTTCGCAGGAGTTTTTCATGGCAGATCAGGAACTCGACGCACTCAGACCTGTGCTCGCGTTAATCCCTTCGTCCGAAGTTATTTCGGCAACGTACCTCGATTCGGAATTGATACGTTTCACTACCATCGCGCAAGCATCGGATGCAAACCGCGATGCTCTCAAAGCGGCAGGACTCGACCTTGCCGAGATAGATAATCTCAAAACCGGAATCCCTGCCTTGCGCAGTGCAGAAACCCTTTGGCAGCTCAGCTTTGATGCCAACAGTGCTCATGTCCAGTGGGCCACACAGGCAGACCAGGCCTTTGAGCTTCGCAAGGAATTGCGGCGTGATCTCAAGCACGCCTTCCGCAAAAAACCTGAACTGCTCAAGGTTGTAGCAGGCATGAATCAAGGCAATACCAACAGCGGAATGCTTCTGGAACTGAAGGAATTAGCCGAGCTCGGAGCCAATCACGCCGATCTTCTGGCTGCAATCACATTCGATACGACAAAACTCGATACAGCGACACAAATCGCATCAAATCTGCCGGCCATATATGCGGAACATCACTACAATCGTGGTGGAGACGAAAGCGCGAGAGATCTTCGTGATCGTGCCTTTACTTTTTGCAGCAAGGCCGCAGATGAAATTTGTGTCAACGGCAAATATGCCTTCAGGAAAAATGCCGCGATGCTGGAGAAGTTCAAGGGTGCATGGCACACCAAGCCAAAACCGCCGAAGTCAGGCCCGGATGCTCCGCCAAATGCCTCCTGAGCGATACCAAATTTGCTTTTTTCAGCGGAAT
>CAIOZP010000546.1 GCA_903862805.1 uncultured Fibrobacterota bacterium | reverse complement strand
TTGCGACAGAAAATAAATCGGACAAAATAAATCGTAAACCGGACACGCGCAATAGGATACAATCAGAATGTTAATCAAAATATAATTATGCATGAATCAAATATAAACCAACAAAACATCGGAGCGGCATTGGACGCCGTCAAAGATCGGCACTCACGCGGTGAGCTCATAGGCGACCGTAGCATCAGCCTGACATCAGCGCTACGCCAGAAGCAACCTGACCTGCGAGAGCTAAACAAAAAACACTCAGCATCAGTCATCGCCTCAGCCTTGACCCAAGAAGGGTTCAAAGTCTCAGCGAGCACAATTCAAAGAGTACTTCAAGAATCGACAGGAACAAAGAGAAAGCCACGGACGGCAAAAGTATCGGACAGTGAAAACATACAGACGCCTGAAAAACTGAAATCCTTCCAGATACCCTCCAAATTGCCAATCCCAACTGAACCACTGAATTCCGAGGCCCTTTTGGAACAAATGGAACAAGAAGACCGTCCATTCAATTCACCAGCAATCAGACGAACCGCGATCATTAAGGAGCAAACAATATGAGCACAAACGAAATAATATTAGCGCTTTGGCAATTCTTGAACGGCAAAGGCGGTGTAGGAAAAACGCTTTCAGCCACTTTTTTCGCTGAATGGCTGAACTACAGTGGCATAGTCTTTCGTCTCCTGGACTGTGACGACAATTCGAGTCTATCCAAACGCCTTCCGGAGGCTGTACGGCACACGATCAAATCATCAAACGACATTGAGTCACTGGTGGGGCGGATTGTCGAATGCCCAGTCACACTTGCCGACTGCCCCTCCAACATTACAGCCGAGGTCGATTCGTTATTCTTAAATACAGATTTTGGTCCAGCCCTTGAATCCATACATGGTCAATTGCTAATCATATTGCCCATTGTCACTAATGATCCTGACTGTCTAGATGAAGTGCGACGTATTGTTAAAGCCATAAAAACAACAGCCAAATATTTGATCATTAGAAATGAAAGAAATGGAACACATTTCTCTGCTTTTGATGCTTCGCCAACGGCGATGTATTTGCAGGAAAAGGGAGCTAAAAACATGATCTTGCCGAGGCTTGATGATCACCTTACTCACTATTGCAACGTCGACAGGTTGACGGTTGCTCAGTTTCTTGGCCAATTCTATTCTCTGAAAGAATCGAATCCCATGGCGGCATTTCCGCGAGCCTTTCCGGCGCAACGGGCCGCCATTCTTCTTAGAAACGTGTTTTCTCAACTGAACGACTTGGCGCCATTTCTTCTCCCGCCCGCCCTTGCGGTCAACATTCAGCCAATCTCGGTCCAAGCTGTAAAAGCTTTTGCGTGCCGATCATGGGCTACGAAACAGATACAGATAGCCAATGCCAAATTACTAGAATCAAAAGAAAGCAAATAAATATGATCAACGAAAAATACACAGATGGAAAAGACAAACCAGCAGGTTTGTACGAATGGCAACAAAAGTATAACGTCCAAGACGAAGACCCCTTGTTTGGATTTGGCGCAATAATCTATTCTCTTTTGGCCAGACTTTATGGATTCGTTGCTGATATGAGCGCGGAGCGCAAAGCGATGGCGGAACAACATGAGAAGCAAATCGATGCGTTGAAGAAAGCGCATGATTCAATCGAACGAACCGTCTGCAAACTCGGCGACTTCATCACTAGGAGCGAGCGTCTGATGTTCCATTTGAGCGTAATCGAACAGCATTTGCCAGGTCTTGCTCACGATGTTGCTGGAAAACTTGATTACGACAAAATTTCTAAACTGCTCAATGAGCGCATCACAGAAATTTGCGAGGAAATACCGCTGGACCAGGTTGCGAAGCAAATAATCACATTGGACAACGCTGGAAATCGAATCGAATTGGCCGCGAACAAAAT
>CAIOZP010000545.1 GCA_903862805.1 uncultured Fibrobacterota bacterium | reverse complement strand
TGGATCGAGGAGAATAAAAAATACATGAAAACGATTTTACATCTTTGTGCCGATTTGGGCAGTGACTCATATTTTTACCAACTTAATCCCGATTACAATGTAATCATGGTAGGTGAAAAAATTGGAGTGGAAAACTTTGTACCACCCGAAAATGTACATGGAGTTATTGCAAATCCAGTCTGCACAGAATTTTCAACTGCAAAGGGTTTTCACAAAGAAAACGATATTGAAAAGGGCATGTTACTGGTTCGCCATTGTCAGCGAATAATTGAGCAAGCAAAACCGAAGTGGTGGGTTATGGAAAATCCTGCAAAGGGTAAACTGCAGGATGTTGTGGGCAAACCGAAAGCTATCTATCAGCCTTGGCAGTATGGTAGCCCGTGGACAAAGAAAACGGCATTGTGGGGAAATTTTGTAATGCCAGAACCGATATACAAGAAATGGGATGACTGTCCAAAGAATCCCGCTCTGTATGTTCGCCCAGGCAGACCAAAACCAGCACTCGCATTTCTGCACAAATCGGCAGTAGATTTGATTCCAGAATTTCAATGGGCGAAAGATCATATTAAATGTGATGCGGATATACGGTCTATGTGCAGTCAAGGATTTGCAAAAGCATTTTATGAGGCAAACAAATGAGCAATGTCGCAATTAGTGTGGGCAGGTCAACTTGTGTCTATTTAACCAGTAAGCGCACCAGTAAGCACTTTGTAAAATAATCATAAAATAAACTTGCGCCGCGTACCACAACAAGCTATATTGTGTAGGACAGGAGGAGATGATGAGCAGAATAGAACCGATGGTGAAAGAAACCTTCCGTTATGAAAAGTCAATGCGGCTCAAGGTCGAAGCAGAAGCCGCAAAGCGTGACGTAACGGTAAGCGATGTAATCAGAATGGCGATCATGCGTATGCTGAACAAGGGGAACAAATGAGAACCCGCGACAAACTCCGCATAGCGGCCCGTTGGTACTGGAAAAAACTATCGGCAATAGGGCTATTTGTCCTTGAGACTTTCCGCCTGCCTTTTGAGTGGTTGTGGTGGATTGTCAAGGCTGTGTTTTTTTCGGTAGTAGTGGCCCTGATCTGTATTTGTGGCCTGATGGTTTATGGCTTGCAGGTACTACTCGGAGTCGCTGAGGAAGTTACGGAGGACAACTAATGAGCATGTGTATTGGATGTGACACAAGCAAAAGCGCAGCGGGCAAAAGACTATGTGGAGGCTGTGACCCGTGCGAAGATTGCCAGAAGGAAGAAAAAGCCGACAACTGCGATGAGTGCCGCATGAAATATGAGTTGATACCACAAGGCCGCTGGAAATCTCCAATATCTCATTCATCGGAGATTGAAGATGGCGAGACCTTCGACGGTGAAGATAATTAAAATAAAAAAGCCGCCTCGTTATCACAACGCAAGCGGCACGTTAGCAACAATAAAATAAGGAGGCGCAAAGTGGAAGCGCAAGGGAAAAATATTCTGGTTTGTGGAAAGATCATCCGAAAAAAGCACGTTGAACTTATCACGGCAACAACGGCAGGCGGTGAAAAATCAGCACGGTTTGAGTGTTGCAGAGATGTAAGATCATTTATAGGGAGCATGAAATGACACCCAACATATTCCAGATCAACGAAACATTGAAAATGATTTGGGCCGAAGGCGAAACGCATGCAATAGAAAACGGCGGCATTTTCCCTGATGGAATATCGGCATTGATTGACAAAGTAGAAGCGCAAATGTCAGATAAGATCGAGGCGTATGTTGCGCTTATTCGTGATGGTCGTTCTGATCTTACCGCTATTGAGGCCGAACAGAAAAGACTTTCCATATTGAAGAAACATGCAGAGAACTATCTTAATCGGCTTAAATCCCGCTTGGCTATTGCTGTGCCGCCGGAAGGCAAAAAGACGGCCACTTATGCACTATCATGGCGCAAGTCGGAATCGGTCAATATTGACGAATCGGCAGACCTGCAATTATTGTTTACCGATCACCAAGGCTTGATAGATTGCAAGGTTGAATATTCTGCCAATAAAATAGCAATTAAACAATCAATCAAGGCCGGTAAGGGGCCAGTGTGGGCGACACTTGAAACTAAACAAAATTTACAGGTGAAATAATGGCAATTGACAAAAGATGGACGGCGGTATCGGTTGTTCCTACTGCATATCTCAAGCCTATTGGTTTTGGCGGCCTCAAGGGTAAATCCGACATAAATCCCCAATGGCGAATAAAGGCCATGACGGAAACCTATGGGCTTTGTGGAATTGGATGGTATTACGATGTGGAAAAAGTCGAATATCGAAAAGGCGCAGCAGATACCGAATTGATTTTTATTCAGGTCGCAATTTTTGTCAAAGATGGCGAAAATTGGTCTATGCCTATTCGTGGAGCCGGTGGCGATGTTGTCATAGAGAAAAACAATTCTGGACTTCGAGACAACGATGAGGCTTACAAAATGGCCCTAACCGATGCTCTCGGTAACGCCATGAAATATCTCGGGGTCGCCTCAGAGATTTATGAGGGCCACTTTGACGGGTCGAAGTACGCCAAACAACCAATAGCAGCAACTGGAAGTACACCACCACCATCGCCACCGTCAAACATTGACAAAAAAGCGGCACAACTTGGAACTATTATGAAGCAATTTGACAATGCGAAAGAGCTTGCCGAGACATGCTATAAAAAGTACAATGTGAAAAAGTTGGCAGAGCTTACCGAATCACAGCTTGATGCCGAAATAAAAGAGCATAGCAAGGCTTTAGATTTACTAAACAACACTGATGGAGGTACGAAGTGAGCGTCAATAAAATGATTTTAGTGGCTCGAGTGGGGAAAGACCCAAAGGTCACAACCACAACGTCCGGAAGCACTATTGTAAATTTTAGTGTCGCGACCGATGAATCTTACAAGGATAAAGTCGGCACCAAGATCGACAAAACAGAATGGCACAATGTCGTTGCCTTTGGAAAACTTGCCGAGTTTTGTGCCAAGTGGGTAAAAAAAGGCAAGGAATATTACATCGAGGGACGTATCCAAACGCGCTCTTATGGCGAGGAAAATGCCAAGAAATATATCACGGAAGTCGTGGCCGATCAAGTGCGCTTTGTAGGCGATCAGGTACGCGAATCAAATAACGCCGAATACCCCACAGAAGCAGAACAGGAAGTTTTTTAATATGTCGCTCCTTACCGAAAAACAGCACGAGCTTCTCGACATGGTATGTGGCAATCCGGCCATATATCAGAACATCAAACAGCGGCATAAAGTTTTGTCAATCACGGCAATGACCGATGAGCAATGCCAGCAAGAGCTTGATGATGCAACAAATGGGTATCAAGTGAGGGATTGACAACCGATAAAATAGCCCTCTGGAGCGCAAAGGAACAAGCGGAAGCCGACAACTTCCGCAACCTTCCGAAGCCCGAACAGCGGCGAATATTCCGCGAGAGACTGAACACAATTCCGATGGAGCACCCGCAACGGGTTATCGGGGAAAAACAATTCGAACAACTTTTTGAAAGATGATTTGAGGTGTCTTGTCAAATGAGAATCCCAAAGAAAATTTACGATCCAATTGCCTACGCTATCCTGATCATCGCAGCCTTCGGAATCATGGCATTGATCTTCGGAACCGGCTATGTAATCGGAGAGATTCACGCCTATTCCACACCGCAATGTTTGGAGCATTAATAAATGAGTATCACCGCAACAGCCCTACGGATCGACAG
>CAIOZP010000544.1 GCA_903862805.1 uncultured Fibrobacterota bacterium | reverse complement strand
GTTCCGGAGAAGTCTGAGGAGATGGCTACTTCCTTAATTTAGTTGGAACCTTTGTCTCAAAGTTATTGACACGTTCCGTTTTGTATCGAAGTCGGGTCTCGGAGAGCCGAGTTCGAGTCTTTTGGAACCGGCATCGGGACTCGGAGTGTCGGCTTCGGGACTAAAAGACCCGGTTTCCGATGATTGATGTTGTGGACGGAAGAAACGCTTCGCGTGACCTCATCCCCCGGCCTGTTCTATTTCCTCGCCAGCTCAGGAACTTCTCCGAAAGACGAAGGGGAGCTTGCTTTTTGACCATTTTCGTTGCCGAAGGGAACAGTCACCCTCTCTGAAGGAGAGGGTCGGACGATGTCCGGGGTGAGGCCAACGAGGGAATGGAACACTTATCCCAGCCAGATCATGCATTAGTTCTTGGTCTTGCTCCGTAACTCGTTGCGCATCTTTCGACTGGAAATTTCCACCCTGCTGGTACTTTGTCGGCTATATCGCTTTGGGATATTACCTCCAAATTTCCATCAAAATCTACATTTACACCTTACGAATCAATCCTCAAGTCCTAACGCATAATCTGGGTTAAAACGATCATCTCTCACCAGCTCTTATCAGCCGCAGCCTTGTCTTTTTTCTCTTTCGCCTTTTTCTCTTTTTCGGCTTTCTTCGCATCGGCGGCGGCGGCTTTGCTGTTGGCTGCGGCTGGTGCAGACGCTTTTGTCGTATCGACATTGGCTTTTGTTGCGACTGCTGATGAATCCACTTTTACCGGTGCTGGCACTGCGGCTCCACCGACAGCCGGAGCTGATTTTGTCGTACTGTCCTGTTTGACAGGTTTTGTCGCGATGCTGTCTTTTGCTGGAGCCGCTTTGCTTGTGTCTTTGGCAGATGCGGAACTGTCCTTCTTTGCCGCCGGAATGCCGTTCATGTCGGCCTGAACCTTTTGGATCAGCGCGGATGGAGCCTGCTTTTGCGTGCTGTCGATTACTGCGGCCGGTGTTCTCGGTTTGATTACTTCCACAGTGGTAGTGTCGATTGTGCGCATCTTCAATCCCGGACTCAGAACAATGCCGGACTGCCTTACAAATCCATTTAGGATTTCCTGCGCGGTCATTGCAACGGCATCATCGGGATCGTTGCAGAGCTGTTCGAGGATGTACTGGGCGCGAAGTTCCCTGAGCTTGCCGAGCGCGATAATTATATCGACCCGCAGCCCCGGATCCTGCGAACGGCTCAGTGCGTTCATCAGCACCGACGATGCGCCGGTAGCCTTCATAGTACCGAGCAGTCCCACCGCGACACTGCGGATACCGCGATCCTGTGTTTCATCTGCAGCGATTTCGGAAAGAGTGCGCACCGCCTTGTCGCGATAGCTCATAATATCGTGCGAAAGCAGTTTGACCTTTTCCGGCTCGAAAGGATCTGCAGCAAGCATGTTCTTCAGGCTGATTACCTTGTCGGTGATGATATTGCTTACGCGGGACGGATCGTTGAACATGGTGTCGGCCATTATGTGAAGCGTGTCGCGTGTGGTGGCTAAAACCTTGTCCATCCTGTCAACCCGTGTAGCCAAGGTGTCGTGCGATCCGCGCAGCTTTTCTATCGAGGCATCGATCTTTCCGAGCCGGTCTTCGATACCAGACAGACCGCCGCTTTTCCCGATTCCGAAGCGGCCGTGAAAAGTGATACCTACAAGAAAGCCGGGTTTGACGTAAAACGTTCCGGTCTTCGGAGGTGCGAGGGTGAACGCGAATTTGTTTTGTTCAAACAGCATCGACTTGAGATCAACTGCGCCGGCGTGAATGTCGAGATGATTTTTGAAAAGTCGCCAGTCGGCAAAAAGTGCGAGATGAACATTGCTCTGACGCTGCCAGACTTCCAGCGAGGCATACAGACCGTGTCCGAAATATTTCTCAATCGCTACCCTCACTGCTAAAGTCGTAAGCATTCAAAAACTCAAACAGATATTCCACAGTGGTCAATTCGCCTGTGCGCTTCTTGCCTGTATTGTCCTTAATCACCGTGTTGGAAAGCAAGGG
>CAIOZP010000543.1 GCA_903862805.1 uncultured Fibrobacterota bacterium | reverse complement strand
GCAGCAAGATGGGTTTTGACGCGACGAAGAAAATTCCCGGCGAAGGTTTCAAGCGCGCGTGGCCACCGCTGATCAAGATGGATGAAACAATCAAACGAAAAGTGGATGAACTTTTCCAAAACCGCTAAACTTCTGGTCAAAAGCAAATCGTTATATGACTAAAATAATTTCAATACTCCTCATCGCTGTATTCAACTACAGCCTGTGTTGCGGCCAAGTCAAAGGGACTGGTAAAGATATTGTCGTCGACGGGACTTCCAACGAGTCATTTCGGAAATCACTCATCGCAATCAAGGCATCGCTTTCTGAAGCAGACAGAAAGGTGTTGGATGATGCCTTGGAGATTATTGGTGACTACCAGGTCGGGGAGCATGACGTAGCCATAGCAATCCAGCGGCAGTTTGAAGCTGTAACGAAAGGGGAAAATGTAGCGTTTGATCCGCTTTCAGAATTGCGCTCCCGATTCCATGGGAAAACGGCTGCCGAAATAATCACTATGGCGGAATATGTCTTCGATAACGAAAGTCGGGCTGCTGTTGAGAGATTCGACAAGACAATGGACGAAACCATCGACGATTTGAAAAACGCAAAGAGAATTAAACCTTTGGAAAAACATTTGCTAAATTCTGTCCATGTTCTTCATCCAGCTCTCAACAGGAAGGACGGACAGAAAATCAACGAGATAGAGTTCGGCTTGGAGAACACAAGCGAATTTACCATTGCAAGCGTCGCGGTGAAAGCGAGCTATGTTGATCTGAAACGAGGCGAGCTACTAGCAGTCAAAGTGCTGGCCGGATGCTCGCCGGATGGAGAATTGCAGGAGATTGAACCTCACAAATCCGCGCGGATTCATGGCAGCATAATATCTCCTTCCGTAATATCTCCTTCCGAATTATCCGAAGTGACGACAAACATTTGGAACGTGGCCTTGAATCCTGACGCCGTCCTTTTAATCGAAGTTATGGAAATTCAGGATGAGCATTTTGATACGATTGCCGGTGGCACTTTTAGCGAAGAAGAGAGACAAGAAGGTCTTGAGATTGCCAAAATGCAGAAATATATGTCTTTTTTAATTGATTATCGAAAGCGTGCCAAATCGTTGAAAGATGACTTGGGTCAAGTTTCGAGGCCTTGGTTCTTGGTGTTAACATCCAAAGATTTATTCAAGGAAGCACTTGAAGGCGATAGCAAGCGGCTGCATGAAAAATTTGACCCGATGATTCAGCCCGAAAACCTTCGTGATTTTGAAACAATGATTAACAACGCCCAAATACATTGGAAGAGTCTCAAGATGTTTCAGCAGATTGAATGGAAACGTCAGGCTGTAGAGCAAACTGCGCCCCCTCATTGACTGAAATCTGTTCAAGGCCACTGCGTTATCCAAGACGACTACGCACTTTCAGGATGCATGTTTCAATTTCAGAACGTCTTTGTAAATCCGGCAGACCCGTATTTCCCGGATGCGGCATTCTCACAACTCCATAGTTGTGTCCCGCGATGCAACTGCTGATTTCGTCGGCAGCCAATCGCTCAACTTGTTTGATTCTGAAATAGTCCATTACACGCGAGCCAACTGCGACGATCACTTTTGGCTGAACAATTGTCAGCACCCTCGGCAGAAACCGCTCCGCACACGGGCTTTCAGGACTGGGGAGGCTGTTGGATGTTTCTGTAGCGCAGAGAAACAATTCCGTTACCGCCGCGCATGATTCAAATGGCACTGCTTCACCGTAAACCTCCCGAATAATCTGTAAATGATCATGGTAATGGCGTTCCTGTCCGGAGGCTCGGATGTATGGCTCACCCCGGATTCGGTTGGAGGCCAGGGCGGCAAAAGTCCGCTTCGAAGTCATCAATTGTTCGTGTAAAACTAGATTTGAGGACGAACGACGAGGGTTAATGCCCACGAACAAAATATCCGCGTGCCCTGTTGCGCCAATGAGCGGCGGAAATTTGTAGTAACTTCCGTTCGGTGAGTCGCAAAACCCGTAATCTTGGGGGCAATGTGCGCACGAGTAAACGTCGCGCAGGAGTTGGCAGAATTCGCTCATTGCTCAAAGGTAACGAGACGCCTCCGTCTGCCAATCCAAATTGTGTTTCCGTTAGCGAAGGCAGAGAATCGTTTGGCTGGTCGTCCGCCACACGGGAAACTTCATGCGCAAGCAGGTAAACTTTGCGGACAAGTCTGAATTGATTGCCCGCTGACAATCGGAGATACCCCTCTCGTCAGCTCGGCACTGGACTACTCACGCGCCGGGCGGCGGCAGGAATTCCAGCCCGAATTTTTTCGCCATCTCCCTCCCGCATCGCGAGGACGCGGTGTATCCGGCGACGATTGTCTGCATTCCGCAGATGGAGGATTTTTACATCGGCGGCGCGAGCGTGAAATTGTTCCTGCCCTTCTTCTAGATGAATTTCCCCGAGATCGTGGACATCCGAGAATCCCAACGGGATTCCG
>CAIOZP010000542.1 GCA_903862805.1 uncultured Fibrobacterota bacterium | reverse complement strand
CAGACCCAATCCAGTCTGACACAGTCGTAAGGCCAGCAAGCCACCATAGCGCCGGAGATTCATCGGTCATCTCAATCTGATTTTCCACATCAAAGTGCGAAAAAACAGCTTGTGCCATCTCAAGTCGTGTCTGTCCCCAATTAATCTCGCTGTCGGGTTCAGAAATCCCTGTGATTGTCGCACACGCTTTCGCAACAGTATCAAAGGGTGTCGAACGAAGTCGTCCATGATGTGCCCCCAACACCGCCGAAACAAATTTTCCAGTCTTTCGAGAACAACCAAGTTCAGTTAAAAATTGTTGTAATGCCGCATGAGAGGCTTTACCGTGGTCAGCCTCCAGATACTCCCACCCATTCCGGCGATTGATCTCAACTAAACCATTCATTTCAAGCCATGCGACACATTTCCGTTGAAACCCGGGAGAAATCTTTCCAATATCATGTAGTGCCGCCAATGCCCCAACTGTTGACGATTTGAGTTGAAGTCTATCAAGCAAGCAAGGAGCCATATCCGCAATGCCTTTGGCGACACAGCCTACATCTATCATATGTTGATATACCGAAATGCCCGGTAATCCTTCAGCTGAGGTCTTAGCCCAAAACTCTCCACTCATGTGACGATTCTCCTAAAAAAGAATGACTGTTCAGGAACATACTTCCGGACAAACATTACCGGCCATTTTTTTGATGAAATAAGCATTGGCTACGTCAAAGGCTGTCGTATTGGGGCATAAATCGCAAATCGGGTAATGGGAAAGTTGTTTTTCCAATAACAGCGCGTCATCATACGAAAGGATTATTGATGCCGTTTGTCACGTAAAGCAAGGTATGCAATCGGCAATGGACAGAATTCGATGCCCTTCATTTGAAAGACCAATCCACGCCAACCAAGCAAAATGGGAAATCAGTCTTCCATTTCAAACCAATAGCGAATGCCCCAGGTTCCGTCGGGTTTTCTCTGCATGATGAAGATCTGCTCGCCAACGTCGAAGGTTGTTGAAACAAAGTCCAAGGACGTGATTGTGATGCTGGTCGGACTTGTATGAACCCTTGCGACGGTGTCGTGGAGGATCGTGTCGTAAACGGTGTCGATGGATGATGGTGTAAGCGGAACAGTGAATGTCAGGTCGGCAGATTGTTCATGGATGTTTTTCAGGATGCTGTATTCGTTACTGCTTGTCAGTGACATGTAGAGGCCGGTCGTTATCTTGGGGTCGGGCGAAATCACCTGATCGCCTTTGTTGTTGTTGTTCACCTTGTTGATGTTCTGGAAGTCACCGGAAAGCGTCGCGGGAACATAGAAACGGAACGAATCGCTCGGCGCGCAGAAAATTGTGTCAAGCATATCGGGATTCATGTGGCTGTAGGCTTTGACAAGCTGATTGATAACCGCCTGCGGGCTGTCCATTCGGTTGGATACGGGTTTGGAGGTCGGGAAAAGAAGCGAATCGCAGTGAAGCAGCACCGGCGTGGTCACTGCGATAATCAAAAACAGGAAAAGACTCTTTTGCCGGATCGTTATCATTGGCTTTTCCAATCGGGATCGAAGAACGATACCGAATGACTATCGGTGGTTCTGTCCTGCCACGATCTGATTTTCCACGCATCTATTGTCGGGTCGTATTCGACAGTGAAAACAGCTTCGCCACGGAAGGTGTCGGCGTTCAAAACGACAATCCATGATCGTGGCAGTAGTGTCGTGATTTGTCCCTGCACAAGGATCTCGCTTTTGCTTGAATCGGAACGCAGCCAGTGAACCGACGGAAGTCCGGAGGAATCCGAACTGTTGGCGGTGTTCTCGATTACGCCGAGGCGGCTGCTGATCTTGTCGGCGCCATAAGTCGGTGACTTTCCAGTTTCGTCGTAATACGAAAAGGACGACGAAAACATCTGGTTATAGTCGCTTGTGTAAAGCTGATTGGTTGATGGTATGCCGCTGAAGATCTCGCGGAAGTTGAGCGGATCGGTTTTTCGCTGGTTCAGGGACGGAGATTCTGGCGTCTGCGGAGTAAAAACCGCGCAGCCGGAGACGAGCGCAAAAACCAACAGGAAAAGGATGTCGAAATTTTTCATATTGGAAGATCTATGCTGCATGCGCCTTCCCAGTAGTTGACCCAGCCGGTTCCGAAATGACGTTTCACTCCGGCGGTAAGGCAGGCATCGGAACCGAACAGATTGACCGCGTTCAAAGAAATATAAGGGATATTTGTTGGTGTCGAGGGAACGGAAGCGCTTTTCGCAAAAACAAGCCCGTTGAACTCTTCATAATGGATCAGCCGGAAGTCGTTTCCGATTTTTATGAACAATCCGACCGGTAGCGCAAAGGTTCCGGAAAGCGAGGCGTTAGTTTCGAGCGAGTGATCGGTAATTCCGTAATAATCAGGGCCGGATTTGTCGGTGGTGCTGAACCTCGGAGATCGGTACTGCCCATCATCCTGATAGATCAGACCGGATTGCAGCGAGAGCGTGAAAATGCCGGAGGCTCCGGAGAAGTTGGCGCTGATCCGTCCGTAAAATTTTCTCGACCACGGAGGATAATCGTCGAGATGGGATGAAGGGAAATACCATGAGCTACGTGTCGCGGAGGCGCCGACATTCAGGGATGCCAGAATGCGATCGGTGGAATCTTTGAAATATGGCTCGATCTTCACGAGTTTTTCGGTGTTGCTTCCGGCGGAGAGGCGGGACTTGAGATACATCGTCGCCGTCTGGTTGTATTGTCCGATCACGCCGGTTGAAAGCGCTGAGTTGAACATGATGCGGCCTTCAAAAATATTCTGTTTGCTGACGCGGTCGCTGTTTTCGAGGATGCAGGTGTCGTGTAGCGTGGTAATGTAAGGGTTGGTGTATATCTGCCGGTCGCGGACAAAATTCATGTGATATGCAAGATAGAAATGTGTAAGAAAGTTGACCGAGGCATCGAGGTGAAGTGTGGTTTCCAAGCCGTTGTACGACTTCGCTTTTTCCGCGAGGCTGTCGGCGTTGTGGTGGGTTTTAATTGTGTCGGAAAGTGACGCGGCGGCAATTGGGAACGATCCGAAATCGGTTCCGGGGAGATCGTTGTTGTTGTCGAACTTCAGGGCGAACCATGCGGTGCATTTTATTGGAAGTTGATCGTTGTCGTTGACGGCGGCGGTGAAGCGGTTGGACGTGAAACGCTCGTCGCCGATGTGATCTGTGCCGGCCATATAGGCAGATCGACGGGTCAGAAGTTCCCACACGATGGAAGGCTTCAGCCACAGCTTTCCTATGTCGCGGAATCCGGCATCGGCATAGAAGGCGTTGTTCGTTTTGTCGGGAACTGAGCTGTACGAGTAGTTTGAAAGGGAGGCGTAACGTCCGATGGAAAGCGAATCCGTCGCGGAGGCGCAGAGCGAATCGGCGAACTTGGGTGCCACTGCGAATATTCCACGAATATTCCCCATGGTGATTTTTGTGCTGTCGAGGTACAGACCTAAAATATTTCCACCGGCATAAAAAGGCAGGCCGGGCAAAAGCGGAACGGCAATGTTTCCGGCGTCGAGATGGACGTAGAATCCCTGCTCATTTTTCGTGCTGTCGAGCTTGTCTTTGGAACGGTCGGCCGACATGCGGTTCTGCCAGATATTAATGGCCGGTCCGCCGCCGAGGCTTATCGGCAGGTTCTGGTATTGCAGGGCAACAACTGGTCCCAGACGAAGCGATCCCAGAATATCCGAATACAATTGCGAGGAATTGTTTCCAGCGCCCGATACGTCGCGGCTGTAGGTAAACTGCGGAAACCATTCAAGTCCGACAGACGAAAAATAGAACGGAAACCGCCTGCGCAGATACTCACCCTGAAGGTTCGCCGAATGCGTTTTGCTGTGCAGATCGTAGGCATCGACAAACTGATAATACGCAGACTGTCGGATCCAGTTTTTTTCGGAAAGCCCCGAAAGAATCAGCGAGTCGGTGGTTCTGTATTTGTCTTGAGAAAGCGACTGCGAATTGTGGATCAGATTTGCACTGCTGTCGAAGGGCAGATATGTAGGAACAGAAAGCATGGGCGGCCAGAAGGTCGGCTGCTGCGCAGAAACCGGTTCCACCGAAGCGGCAAGGAGCGCCGCAAAAATTGCCGCTTCAAGGAACTTCATGAAACAGCGGCACCAGAATTCTTTAAGTTGGAGTAAAGCAGGAGCCACATCTCGACAGAAAGTTCTTCTGCTCTTGCAGACTTGATGATTCCCGATTTGTCAAGCGCGTCTTCGATTACCAAGCGGTCTTCCGGTTTGCCGTTGAACGAAAGAACTTTGGCGAGCATTTTCCTTCGCATCGAAAATCCTTTGCTGACAAAGGCGAAGAACGGTTCGAGTTGATCTGAAGGAAGTCGCGACGAAAGTGTTTTATCGACAATGAGACGAAAGACGGCCGAGTCGATTTTTGGCGGAGGGAAAAATGCTCCGGGCGGAACGACAAACAGCAGTTCCGGTTTACCGAAATACTGGCAGAAGACCGACAGAAAACCATAGTCGGAAGATCGTGGCGCGGAACAGATTCTTTGCACAACTTCCCGTTGAAGCATGAAGGTCACGGACGCGGTTCTCTTTGTGTCAAGCAGACATTTTTTGAGGATCAGCGCACCGGCGTTGTAAGGAAGATTTCCGGCGTAGTGAAGAGGCGACGGAACTTGCGACAGATCGAAATGCAGAAAATCCGCCTGATGAAAAGTCACTGGAGATGCCGCGAATTTTTCGCGGAGTTTGGGAACGAGGTCACGGTCGAATTCTACACAGATCAAAGACAAAAAACGTGAAAGCAGAGCTTCGGTGAGTGCGCCTTTGCCGGGGCCGATTTCAAGAACGGCATCGGAAGCAGCGGCGAAAACCGACTCGGCAATTCTGTTTATGTAATAAGGAACCGTCAGGAAATTCTGACCGCACGCGCGCTTGGGCCTATGGGCAAAGGTCTTTTCCTGCACCTATCTCTCCAAAATGTTTCTTACGGAGTTTGACACAAGGTAATATACGATTTAGTTTTAGGGCTGTCGGGCGGACTTTACAAAAAGGAATTCGTCCGGCATCAAATTTTTGGAAAGGGAAAATATGCGGATTGCTATTGCGGCAGCTGTGTTGGCGATTGCGGCGGTTTCGTGTACCAAGACAAATCCGTCGGCAAACGCAAAGCAGGTATTCGTGCCGAAGCCATCGGCCGCCGCGCTTCCGCCCAAAGTTGCGTTTGTTCCACCGGCCGATTCGTCGGTGTCGCCACAGCGTTTGCACTCGTGGCTATCCTGCAACGGAAACCTCGACAGCCTCTCGGTACGATACATCGATTCGTTCAAGGTCGCCGATCAGGGTCAGCGCTTGGTTTTGCAGAAACATTTTGCTGACGAACAGGACAAGGTCTGCATCCGCGCCGGTCTGCGCAGCGGTTATGAAGAATATCTCTGGATTCTAAAGAATCGCGGGAACCCGAAAAACAAGGCCATGTTCGATTCACTTGCCACCGGTGGATATTGATTCCGGCTGCCACAGACCAACGGAATCAAAGGTATCCCGATGAACAGATCGTGTTGTGAAACAAAAGAGCCAGTCCCCAATAAATTCTGGTCTGTGAAGCCTTTTCTTTTTTCCTGCTGGATTAGCTACGTCATATTGTTTCTGATTTTCGGAGCCGTGTTCTATTTAGTTCATCCGCGACTTGCAGAAATGAGCCGATGGATCGATCTGCTGGCGCTTTGCGGCATCGGCGGATTTTATCTGATCGTCGGCGGCGGACTCGGACTGATCACTCTCACGGTGTTGACGGGCCTTGATCTGCTTTATCCGCACGGACATAAATCCATCACGGTGAATGTGCTTTTCCCGATTGCCATGTGGCTTGCGCGATTGTTCGGGATGAACCGCGACCGGCTGCGCGCATCGTTCGTGAAGGTCAACAATGCGATGACCATCGCCCAGCGCAAACGCATTCGAGGCGAAAGGATCATGGTGCTGCTTCCGCATTGTCTCCAGATTGACGTATGCGACAGGAAGATCACCGGCAATGTCGATAACTGCGTCCAGTGCGGTCGATGCCCTGTCGGTTCCCTTTTAGCTCTCAGCAGGAAATACGGACTTACAATGGAAGTGGTCAACGGCGGAACGCTCGCACGCAAACGTGTCGCCGATTTCAGGCCGAGCGGAATAATCTCCGTTGCCTGTGAGCGCGATCTACTCTCCGGAATTCTCGACGTTTATCCGATACCGGTTTACGGTGTGTTGAACAATCGTCCCAACGGGCCGTGCTTCAATACCGATGTCGATCTCGGCTTCGTCGAAGATGCGGTGAAGTTTTTCAAGGAAAAAATTTCCTGACAGAACACCGCTGACGGCTCTCGCATTTCGTCAAGCAATTCCAGACCAAACAGAACCGGACGAAGTCCGTCAGGCGACGCAGCGGTTGATTGCCCGAAGCAATGACTTGACTGCTGCGACAGTTATGTCGGTGTCGATTCCGGCGCCGAAGCAGTGCATTCCGTTGTGGTTGGTTTCGAGTCCGATGTAGGCGATGGCCTTTGAATCGGAGCCGTGCGAAAGCGCGTGTTCATGGTAAGACGAAACACGGAATTTCGGAACA
This sequence comes from uncultured Fibrobacterota bacterium, assembly GCA_903862805.1. Taxonomy (GTDB): domain Bacteria; phylum Fibrobacterota; class Chitinivibrionia; order Chitinivibrionales; family CAIOZP01; genus CAIOZP01. The sequence continues at coordinate 743 of CAIOZP010000542.1, read as the reverse complement.
TCGCTGCATTGCGACAGCGCTACCGCACATGAATCAAGCGGGCCGTTGCCGATGCCGGTGAGATTCATTTCCTTCCCGTTGACAGATGCGACAAGCGTGCAAAGCAGCTTCCCGCCATCGAGATGAACGAGATTGCACGAAATGAAACGGATCAATCCGCCTTCGTCGAGATAGGTGCTCTTGAAGGTATCGACAATCACCTTTGTGTCAACTTCGAGTCCGGTGGAATCGGCAATGCGCTGGATCAACGCGGCGAATTCCTGCTGCATTTCTTTGGGAATCTGGTAGCCGAGTTCCTTGTCGAGGACGTAGGCAACGCCGCCTTTTCCCGACTGGCTGTTGATGCGGATGATTCCTTCGTAGCTGCGGCCGAGGTCGGCGGGATCAATCGGCAGATACGGCACTTCCCAGAAATCGTCGGCCTTGTCGCTCTGGTACTTGAGCCCTTTGTTTATCGCATCCTGATGCGAACCGGAAAAAGCGGTAAAGACCAATGAACCTGCATACGGATGTCGGCAGTGAACCGGAATCCGCGTGATGCGCTCCGAAAGTTCGGCGAGATCGTCGATGTCGTACACGTCGAGTTCGGGATCAATTCCCTGCGTGTAAAGATTCAGCGCGAGCGAGATCAGATCAGCGTTTCCGGTGCGTTCACCGTTTCCGAAAAGCGTGCCCTCGATCCGCTGCGCACCGGCGAGAAGGGCAAGCTCGGTTGCAGCCACGGCGGTTCCGCGGTCGTTGTG
>CAIOZP010000541.1 GCA_903862805.1 uncultured Fibrobacterota bacterium | reverse complement strand
TGAACTCTCGTCTTGATCGGGTCAAATGTTTTTCCGAAAACGAGGAAGAGTTCGTTGGTCGCTTCGTGACTGTCAACCGGCTTGCCGTAATAATCGGCTTCCTCGCTTGCAAAGAGATTTCTGACTCCAATGGCAAGCGAAGGCATTCCTTTTTTTGTTTCACCAAGCAGACGAGCCTTGAATCCGACACTGCATCCGCCGTAAAAGCCCACGTCGAGATTGGCCCATTCGGAGAATGCGAACCTCACTGGAACCACCGGAACCACCATCGTCTTGCCAGGGACTTTACCCGATGCCGTGTCTTTTGTTATGAATCCATCGGCGCCGACCGTGAACTCGCCCGTGCCGCAGAAATCGGCATCAGGCACGATATGCAAAGACGACCAGCGGGTCAGCGCATGTGAAGAGACAGCACAGAACATGATCGATGTCATGACGGCGGCGGCGAAACAAATGCGGTTTTTCATGGCCGGTTCCATCCCTGTAAAAGCAAACGCCGAAACGGTCGTCTCGGCGTCTATACTATAATCGGAAACTTAAAAGAAAAACTATCGTTATTTTTCTTCCGGTACCTGATCGTGATGCTGTTCGTGCTGATCGTACGGTTCATCGCCACCATCATCGAAACAGGTTCCGCCCTGATTCTGAGCATCATTGTGGGATCCGCCCATGTTTTGATCCTGCTGCATATCGAAGTCGTTCTGGAAAAACGCACCGTCGGGAGCAGGAAGTCTGTCGCGGATTTCACGCAGAACCTTGATGACTATTTCATTCTGACGAATAAGCCTGTCAATCTGACCACCGCGGCTCTGATCGTTGTTATACGGCCGGTATCCGCCACCCTGCTGATACCCTTGGCGCGACTGATACCCGCCATCGCCCTGCTGCTGATAAGCTCCGCTCGGTCTGTTGTAGGGCTGCTGTGAACCGTAACCCTGAGTCGTGTAGCCACCGTTATCGTAACGGTAGGAATGCGGCCGCTGCTGAAATCCACCCTGCTGCCCCTGCCCTGTCGGCCCATTCTGACTGTACCCACCCTGTTGCTGATAGCCGAAACGGCTTTCGTCACTCATAAAAACTCCCGATAGAAAAACAAAAAAGTCAAACACCACCTGACAAACAAAACACTCTTTTTACCCTTTGGAAAATAATATTCTTTTGCCTCACAGATACAACAAGCTAAAACCTGACGTCTTCCCTGAAACGCTGGAGCCAGCGCTGAAGCAGCTCAAGCCTTTCGATATGCACATCGCTGAACAGGATCGAGTCTGTTGGGCCGGCACGAAGAGCGGTGGGATTTCCGGCCTTGTCTATTACAATCAGACCCTGCGCTGCCAGTTCTTCGACAGCGGAGATGTCCACCTGTTTTCCGATTCCGCGCCGCTGGCATTCTATGTTGAGTGATTGGATCGCGACTTTGTGGATACCTGGCTTTGGCGTTGTGCCGTTTGCCTCCGCAGCAGTCTTAATAACATCGAGAACGGCCGCAGTTTCCGGCGAAAGATCTTCGCCAGGATATTTCTTTCCGCGCCCCGAAGTGCGCAGCCAGTTCATGTAGAGTTCAATCGCGTCGCGGTCGAGAATCCTGACATACTCGCGGTCATTTTTATCACGCCGGATCAGGATCATCTCCTTGAGAATCAGTACTAAAAGCGCACGCTCGGTTTCGAGTTCACCGATGCCGATGATCGATGAAATCGCCTCGCGTGCCCGTTTCATCGGAATGACTTTCTCGTTGTCAATTTCGACGCAGCCGGTTTTCTCGATCAGCAGAAGTATGCGGACAACACCGGAAATACTCTTCTCGACTATCGAGTCGGATGTTTTCTTCATTGTGTCACGCAGACGTTTTACCAATATCTGCACCATATTTGCGAGCCACGACGGAATGGTTTCAAGTGTCTTGTCGAACATATCACCGTTGACAACCGTAGCGATCATATCCTCGACAACCTGCACAGTAGCGGAACGCGGCTGACGGTCGAGCAAAGCAAGCTCTCCGATCACGCTTCCCTGACCGAGCGTCGCAAGCTCCACCGCGCGCTCGCCCTCAAGCCTGAGTACACGTACCGCACCGGAACGCAGAATGAACATCTCGCGGCTCGATTCGCCTTCGATAAACAGCAGCGATCCGCGCGGAAAGAAATGCTCATTGACCGTAAGAACGCTATGGCCGGTGCCGATCTTGTCTTTGCCCGAACTGCTGTTCATCAGGAATTCTCCATTGTGTCAAAACGGGGATTCCATTCGCGGATCTTTCTCACGCGACGCAGCTTGTCGGCTTCAAAAACAATCTCGTCACCTTCGGGCGTTGGCAGAACCATGAGCAGACCGCGACGCCTCAGATCAGATAAACGCTTGCCGAGTAGATCCTTCTCCGGCTCCTTGAGATCCTCACGAAGAGGATCAAGCCGCAGGTGCATTTCTCCGCCATCAAGCC
>CAIOZP010000540.1 GCA_903862805.1 uncultured Fibrobacterota bacterium | reverse complement strand
CGGCTTCTGCTTGAGGTGCTTGACACAACGGCAATCGTGATCTTGTGGGCATCTGCGTATCTTGTGGCATTTTTCGTACTGCGCACGATCACCGCCCGCTACGAACTTCTCCTGCTTCCCAAGGAACACATTCCGCTTGACGGACGCGAGCATATCGACTTCGTTAAGAATGTGAAGAGCGTCTGGGGGATGCCGCTTATCAGACTCATCGGCGTTTATTACTTCTGCGTTTTTGTCGCGGTCTTTCTCGTTGACTATCATTTCTGGAGATTGCTTGCGCAGCATCACAGCGGATCACAGTCGCTGGCGTCGTTCCAGTTTTCCTTTTATCTGGCTCACGGGATCATGACCGTAGCCGGACTTACATGGGTGACGCCGCGTTTGATCGGATGGCTTGGATTCACGCGGCTTTTCGCGTTTTTGCCATATACGCTTCTGTGCGGTAGTCTTGCTCTGCTTTCACTTTACTTCGTTCACGATAATGGCGGAAGTCTTTTTTTCGTTGTGGCGATCATTGTTCAGTTCTTGCGAAACGTTGTTTTTGAAAACGCATTCTCGCCTGTTTATCAGATGTTCTTTGCCGCGATTCCACGAACAAAACGCGGCAAGGCTAAAACGATTCTTGACGGACTTATCAAGCCGGCAGCTATCATACTTGCCGGTCTTTTGTTGATGATGCTTTCGCATCGGCCGTTCGTTCTATTGGGAATCGTCGCAATTGTTTCGGCAGTCATGGCTTACGCGGTGCACCTTATCCGCCTTGAATACACCAAAGGTTTCGTGCGTAACATTGACGGTCATGAGGCCGACGAGGTCATTGCCGAAATTGGCAGCACATCTGACTTGAAGGTACTCGCACTTGTCAAGGAATACTCTACCAGCGAAGATGCCGGAATGCGTGGACTTGCCGTAAAGGTATTGGCCCAGCTCGGATCGCGTCAGGCACTCGCAACTGTCAAGGATATTTACTCGCGCGAAACTGACGCTGGTGTGCGGGAGCTGATCGCCGGATCGGTTGCCACGTTTTACAACCCCGATGCGAAGGATTTTTTCGCACAGCTCCTTCGCGACACAAATCCCCGCATCAGGGCAAGTGCGATAGCTTCACTCAACGAGATGAACTGTTCATGGAAATGGCGCTTTCGCGATTTGATCCGTGCAATGCTTTTCGAGAACGATTTGCGCATACAAATTGAAGCCGCAATTTTCATGTGGCTCATGAATGACAAGGCAGAACGTGACAATGTCGAGGCCTTTCTGCATTATGTTCTTGCAGGCAACAATCTGCGTAAGCGGAGCGCCGGTATATATCTGCTCTGTGCCATTCGTCCAGTGGGATGGGAGGAAAAACTCATCAGCCACATCGACGGAACTTCACCGGCACTTTTCGGTAAATGTGTCGAGGCAGCGGTTATGCATTCCACCATAGAATTTCAGATGAAGCTTCTGTCAATAGCCGAAAAATACGGTGACGAGCATATCGTGCCGATTGGTCCTGCAATAGAGAAATGTGGCGAGCGCGCGGCATCGCTGATCTCGGCTTACATGCCAACTGCTTACGATTCGACAATGCGCAACATTCTTCTTTCGTCAATGCGTGTCATCGTTGAGGATGCGGCTAAACGTTCTCTGCGCGTCAAACTTTCGTCACCTGCTGCCGCTGCCGCGCAGATCTGGCTCAACGGCGAGATGGAGGTTGTCTATAACGCGATATGGGTCTGGAACTTCTTTCGTGATCGGTATGGCGAGGAACTGCGACTTCATGGCGATTTGTTTCGCCTTGTCGAGGAGGTTGTGTTGCGTCAGGCACTCGATGTCTGCCGTGCTGCGGTTGAGGCACTTCCTGTTCTCGAACCGGATGGCGCCATTTCACTTGGCGATATCGAGATTGATCTTGTCGAGGAATCGAAACGTCTTGATCTTGCCGAGGTCATCGAGAGCTTTCCGCCTGGACGTTTACGCGCTCAGATTCTTCCCATTTTGTCAACGCGGGATTGGAACCGACTCTCATCATCCGCCGAAGAACTCTTCGCATTTTCCAAACGTGGAACTGCGCAAATTGCCGACATGCTAAACGGCTCGACATGGCAGCAGACCTGCGTTCTCTTCTGGATGTTTCGTATTCCGTTGCTTACACAAGATGCACTTGACGCACGCGAGAAGGTCGAGTCGCTTATAAGCGGAACCAAGGTGCTTTCTGATCTTGCGAGTGTGGTAGTGAGCCGGTATTTTGAGGAAAATAAGATAGAAGAAATTAAGGCAGATAAGACATATAAGAATGAAAGGGCTCCCGCCCTTAAACCTGATAAGAAAATATGGATGCCCCCCGTTGAAATCAGGGGCT
>CAIOZP010000539.1 GCA_903862805.1 uncultured Fibrobacterota bacterium | reverse complement strand
GCCTTCTTCGCCAGAGATGTCGGGACTCATGAATTTGATAACATCATTCGAGCGAAGGGCTGTTTCACCGCGACCGATTTTAAGATAGGAAGCCGCTTTGTCGTCTGGTGTTAGTTTAACTCCGCCAAGCGTATTTACCGAGCGCAGAACTGCATCCCTGTCGAACACTATGTATTTAGGAATCCTGCATGAAAACATGCGCTCGGCTATTGTTGTGATGAAGACCGGCCCGCCGTAAAGGTAGGCATCCTGTATGGTCGAGATTCCCTGCGCGAAATATCTGACAGAGATACTTGCCGGAATATTTATGACACTTACTTCGTTTTTATCGAACTGCACAGTAACAAGAACGAAAGCGTATGGCGGGCTGCAAAACAGAAAGTTCAGCGGCATGCGCCTGGTCTGTACATCAGCCTTGGCTTGCGCAAGGAGCCGGAAGCGTCCGGAAATTTCCGGTTCCAATACGCCGCCGGAAACAACCATCGGGCGATCATCGTTATAGACCGTTACACTCTGACCGGAGATAAGATTCAGCGCCTCTGTGCCGCCGGCTTTTTCAATAGATAGAAGTCCGCTTACACAGTTGATCGTGGTTTCGGAAAATTTTACTTCGATATTATAATTGGCTTCGTGTCCCATTACGGAGACATGAGCCTTGGGTGTGTTGGTGTTGAAGACTGCGTTCCTGTCGGCTAAACGCATCTGGTACCAGCAGTGACCGTTTTTCTGGAAGAACTGGGTTACATGTTTGTCGTTCTCTTCTTGCCCGATTTTTTCCAGTGTCAATTCGGAGAAATTGTCCACATCGATCTTGGAAACATCGTCGAAGGATAGCTCGGCCTGTGAATGCTCGTCGGTCATAACACGGTCGCCTTCATCGAGCGTCATCTGATCCTGCATGAGTCTGTTCTGACCATCGGTGCCAAGGATGTTGACACCAGGAGTATTCACTTCAAGCCTGACAGCCGGTTTGATGTAAACTGCCTTTTCGAGGCTGTCAACCTTGATTGATTTGTTGGATTGAATCTGATCCATAAGACTGAGTCCGGCTAAGGACGAGGTGATTCTCATACCGGCGACCTTCAAAATTTCGTAGCCGGTAAGGCCTGCTGGAACGCAGTATCGTCCCGGCCGGTCGACGTTGCCACTTATGTCCACATAGACCGTGCGATAGCCCGACGATCGTTCTCTGACGCTTTGCCATGCAGTGAACGCATGATAGCCTTGCCAGCCTGCAGCAACGGTCATTGCGAAAAGACCGGTGCGCACAAAAAGGTCAAGTTTTCTCATGTCTGCAACCTCAATTCAGCGAGGATTCTTTCTCGCGTATGATTCGCCATGAACCGTTATTCAGATGCCATACCCGCGAGACTCGTGACTCGCTTTTTTCAACACGTTCACCCATTTTGAAACGGATATCGGTTCTGGTCTCAATATACGAAGAATCACCGCGACTGAATGCGGCGGTTTTTATAACTGTTCCTGTTTCACAGAGTGTGTCCTGAGTAAAATCCTCGAGAATATCCCGTTTCAGCATATCCAGATTTCCTCCCGGGTATGAAAACGACTCGCGATCATAGAATCTGAATATAGAAGTAGTGTCGCGTCTGTTAGTCGCATCGACAAGCTCTGACACACTGTCGTCAAGTCCGAAAGGCGTGGTCGCCATTCCGCTGTCGGAGGTTGCGTCAGGTTGCCTGAGCGTAACCGCGCTGTTTGGTGCGCCGCCGACATAGGTGATAATCTCCTTAGGTCCGGCAAGCTTTTCCAGTGCTTCAAAATGTTTGCGCGCCATTGTAGTTCCGACAAGAGCTATCAGCACCAGCCAAAATGACGGACTGGCAAGGGTTCTTGAGAAAACAAGTGTGCGTATAAGAGCGGCAATCGAGGGCAGATTTGCCGACACGGTACGAACCATCGTCCGGATTTTTTCGTCAAAGGCGAGTCCTATTTCGCGGATGGAGAACACGCCTTCCGGCTCTTTGTCATAGTCGTAGTTGTATTGATAATAACCATAGTTGCCATAGTAGTAAGGATAATATCCACGCGTCTGAGCCAGTCCGTTCACTATACATCCGGCGGGTTTGACGCCGATGATAGACAGCTGATTGACCGTCTGTGCCAGTGCTTTGGACGGTGTCCAATGTGCACGTGCCACGAGCAGGCACATGTCCATGAATCTGGCGATATGAAGGGTATCACTGACTGGTATGATCGCCGGTGAATCGCAGATGATTATATCGGCGTGAGGCCGAAGTTCTGCGATGAATTTGGCAAAAGCTGGTGAGCTGATAAGCTCTGCTGGATTGTCGAGTTTGGTTCCGGCTGTGACAACCTGCAAATTGCCGATGCCTCCGGATTTCATGGAGTCTGTTACGCTGATGTTACCGAGAAGGTAATCTGAAAGGCCGCGTTCTCTGGGAATCTGGAACACATGATGAAGCTGCGACCGGCGCAAATCGCAATCGACTATCACGATTCTTATTTTTTCCAGAGCGAAAGTAATGGCCACATTTGTGGCGAGTGTTGTCTTGCCTTCACCTTTTACAGGGCTGCACAATGCGATGACTCTTGCGCCTCTCTGCTCTGCAAGATGCTTGATGGACATTCGCAATTTTCGTAGCGGTTCGAGTACAGCATGACTCAGATTGTGAACGTCAATTAGTACCGAGTCGTCGTCGATCTGTGGGACAAGGCCGACAACCGGAATACCGAGCTGCTTCTCGATGTAGCGGGGATCTTTTATCGACTGATCGAGATATTCGATGAGGAAACAGAGTAGAATACCAACCAGCAAACCTGCCAGTAGATATACAAAAAGATCGTTGACCTTTACCCCGCTGACTGACGAGCGTGGAACTTCAGCGAATTCAAGGATTTTGATGTCGGTCTCTTTGGAGTCGCGTCTGACCTTCACCTCTTCGCATTTTGTTTTCAGCATTTCAAGTGTGGCAAGTAACGACTGTGTCTCACGTTCGAGATACGCATACTGCTGCTGTGTCGCCGGAAGCCGGTTCATGGCCGAATCAAGCTGTGAGAGGTATGCTGCTTCAGCATTTTTACGTGCCTGCAATGCCACGAGGCTGACCTTTTCGCTCACCATCTGCTGCCGCAGGTTTTCTCTGATCGGATTTTTAATAAGCATTTTGCCGGTTGCGGCATCTTTGCTCAATTCGGTACCAAGAGCCCTTTTCAATGAATCAATCTGGGCGGTGACATTCTTGACTTTGTAATGGTTCGGTCCGTACTGGACGGAAAGAGTGGATAGCTCCATCTCAAGCTCGGATAGTTTTGTCTGTAGCGGATTGGAAAAAGAAATTGACGAAATGACGTCGACGTCCTGTTTGCCGATCTGAGATTGGATTGCATTGAAGCGGTCACTGCTTTCCGATGAAGACATTTCCGTTTCGTGCAAAGATGCTTCCACTTGAGCGGCTTTGCTTGATATTTCGCTTGCTTCACTTGAGAGCTCGACTAAATGGTTCTGCTCCTTGAATTCACGGAGCGCGTCTTCTTTGTTCGTGAGATCGCTTTGCACTTTGTCAATCTGATCGTTGAGCTTTACAAGCAGGCGGGAGTCTTCCTGTGAATTGATGTCGTGACGGTAGTCGATGTATGAACGGCAGAGTTCGTTGAGTACGTCACGGGCTTTTTCAGGATTTGCATTCTGGTAAGAAAGCTCGATGATGTCGTTGTGGTCAGTTCCAGTCATTCCGGGAGTGATGGTAAGTGCGCTGTATATTTCAACTGCCGATGGTTCGCTGTCCAATTTGGCGGAAACTATTGAAAGCACGGCCCTGCTTTTCAGCAGTTCGAGGTGCGTGTTGAAATTCTTTTCACGGTCGGCATAAATATCGAAGTTTCGATCGTCAAGAACCTGCTCCGTTTCCGGTTTGAAAAGCAGTCTTGCATGTGCAATGTAGAAATGTTGCGCCGAAACAAAGTGAAATATGGAATAAATTATCGCAATAAGAAGTGCAAACACAACCATCTTCCATCGGCGAATAACAATCGCGATATAAGGAGCGAGGTCGAATGGCTCATCGTCGTCATCGTCCTGATTTCCCTTGTTAGCCAGAGCAGGCAAAACCGAGGGCGAAGGATGGTGAACCGGAGCCGCAACAGCATGCTGCGGCTGAGTCTGGGTCTGATGCAACGGGGGTGCTGGCGGAGGCATATATACCTGAGCAACAGGGGGAGGAACTGGTTCGTTCCGATAAACAGGTGGCAGAGGTGCTATTGGTTCAGGTTGTGTCTTTATACCAAACTTCGGCTGAGGTGGAAGTTCGGACTGTATTTGCGAAGCAGTTTTCCCTGCCGAAATATCGGAACGGTTCTGATCTCGCAATGCAGGAGCTGCGCCGGACTCCGGCGCATTCCCGTCATTGAGTTTGCGAATGATGTCGCCGAGATTAAGTGCCGATTTTTTCCTGTCGCTCATCAGCAGGATTCCAGATCATCAAGAATGACCTTTACATCGTCTGCGGTAATTTCTTTAATGGTATGTGCAAAACCGTAACTCAGAAGTAGTTTGCAGATACGGTTGATTTCACGCGGAACCCCCGCAGTTGTGCGAAATATGCTCTCGGCCGCGCTATTGGAAAACATGGAACCTCGTGACAATCCGGCAACTCGCAGCCGATGGTTCATGTAGTTGATGGTCGAGGGAAAATCGAGATTGTTCAGATGGTACCGAAGGAAAATCCGTTGATCGACCTGACGCAGTGCCCTGATGCTTTCGCGAAGCTCCGGCTGTCCGGTAAGAAATATCGTAACAAGACTGCCGGTTTCCGATTTGATATTAGTCAAACCTTTGAGCTCATCGAGAACAGGCGATTCCATAAGCTGAGCTTCGTCGAAAACCACAACGAGGTGCCGGTGTTCCTGGTAAGCCAGTATGTCGAGTTTTTGCCGAAGCAGCATCGTCAGTTGGTATTTGTCACCTCTGATCGGTTCTTCGAGATTGCTCACAAGCGCAACGCGCGGATCCCTGAAAGAAATCGATTTCACGATGTCGTAAAGGATGTCTGAATAACTGAAGCTCGAATTATCGAACACCACGGCTTCAAACTGATGTAAAGGAAGTGAATTGACAAACACATTACGTGTAAGAGTTTTTCCTGAGCCGATTTCTCCTGTGAGAAGACCGATGTTCATGTTGTGATCGTTGACAACATACAGCATCCTGTCAAGAGCTTCACGGTGATCGCTGTTTTCAAAAAAGAAACGCGTATCGCAGACTTCTTCAAATGGCTTGTCTGTCAGTCCCCAGTATTGCAACTCGCGCATTGTCAATCGGCTCCGGCGATGGTCATTATGTTGTCTGCGACTGTTTCGAGACAGATACGTGTACGTTCTCCGGCAATGGATGCGAAAGGTTTCATTGAACGTATTGCATCCCGTGCTGCGTTGTCGAATACAATGTATCCGGCATAAACGCATTCTATGGCAAGATACTTCGCAACAACATCCGAGAAGCGCCTTCCGCCTTCGACATCGCTTCCGTCACGTACCATGTTGCACACTACTGAATATCTTCTTGACGCGAGCCAGTCACGTGCTTTCTGCACAGATGCCGGTTCAATCTTCGCCGCCTGCATCAGCAGATCCTTGACAGCGGCAATCCCACCGGGGGAAAGCGGATCTGCAAATTTCAAAAGAAGATTGTGAAAGCGGTGACCAGCAGGAAACTGTCGTGCCAGTCCCCTTATTACCGAGTTTTTCAGGAAACTGTATGCATTTTCCACAGATGTTTGCAATCCGTCGAGTACCACTACACCAGCTTTGAATGCCGCAAAAAACTCCGCTGAAACTGGGCCAGAACCAGCACCAAGATCGATGATAATGCAGTCGGCATCAAGTCCGGCCAATCCTGACATGATTTTCTGTTTTTGTGCGTAACCGGGGCCGGCGAGTTCGAGCATATCACTCGCACCACTCAGCAACCGAAGATTGCTTTGGGAAGTTGCGACGGTAGCATCATTTATTGAAATATGTCCGGAAAGAAAATCGCCAAGTCCAATGCGTGGTCTCTGCAAGCCGAGCATTGTGTGAAGATTCGCTCCGCCAATATCGGCATCTACCAGAACTACACGGGTTCCTCTGCCTGCCAAGACCGAGCCGATACCGGCACTCAAGGTGGATTTGCCGGTTCCGCCCTTGCCACCGCCAACCGTTATTACTACAGGACTGTTTGACATCTGAAAACCGCTATTTTTTTGCGAGAGCATTTACGCTGAGGACAATTCCAAGAGAGACACTTATGATGCCGAGCAATGATGAAATCAATGCCCAGGGAATTTCGGCGGTATGTGGAACAAACATGGTGTCGCCCGGGTACATCATGTACTTCTGCTTGGCTCCCGCCCCGAAAATCTCTTTCGTGGAAACCGTTACCACTGAGCCATCGGCCCTGATGATTTTCAGGGTTTTGACACGCTGATTTACAAGACCACCGCACATGGCAAGAACCTTGAGAAGATCGACAGGTTCGTATATCTCGAATTGGCCTGAATTTCTTACATTGCCGAGAACATATACCTTGTTCGCGTAATATGCTTCGATTGACACAGAAACTACCGGGTTGTTGACGTAAGAAGTAAGTTTCCCCTGCATGACTTTTACAAGTTGCTCGCACGTGAGTCCGGAAACTTCTATTTCACCGAGAACCGGATAATTTATTCTTCCGTCAGGGCGGATTTTGTGGCGGCCGGAAAATTCGGGATGCTCGACGACATCAATTGAAATCACGTCGCCAGGCTGAAGGATGTACTGCTGGACTTCGCCCTGCACAGCAGCAGCGAAAAACACAGCGAACAAAACCATCAACCCGTTAAAAAGCTTCATATTTATTTCTGTTCTTGAATTTTACAGAAAGCCCCTCATCAGAAAATATCGGCACAGCCTTGAAAAATCTGTACCTGTTTACTTCCGCCTAAAATCGGTAACCCATGTTCCGATCTACAAAGTATAGCTGCCTATGATAGCTACTTTGATCTGTTTCGTCCACAATAAAAAGGCCGCCATTGGGCAGCCCCGGTTGCTGATGTCAAACATGCGAAGAAATCACATCCCAACTTTTGCCGGTGTTGTTGTGTCCGCCGGCACCGGCTTTACAACCGCGCCTACCGTAGCTGCTGCCGGATGAACAGTGTCATCAGGCAATTTTTCGGAAATATTTCTTTTTACAATATGCGGAGTCACAAAAATTATCAGATCATCTTTGGTATTCTTCTTTGAAGATTTTTTGAACAGAGCTCCAAGAATCGGTATATCTTTAAGAATCGGTATCCCGCCTTCGGATGTCTGTTCTTCGTTGGATGTCAAGCCGCCGATGACCACTGTTTCGCCGTCATTCACAACCACATTCGTATATGCACTCTGATCATTGATTATCGGCTGCCCATTGCTGGAATACGACCACGAACGCTTGACCGGCGTCAGTTCAAGCATAATTCGGCCCTCGCTCGTGATATGTGGAACGACAAGCAATTCGGTACCTGCATCAATCATTTTCACGATAGTGTTTTTTGCTTCGTCTTGATACGTCACGGGAACCTGTTCACCGGTGTGAATACGAGCCTGCTTATTATCAACAGTTGTGATCTGTGGTTGTGCCACAACCCTGTTTTTCGAATTTGACAGCAGGTATTCGAGGGTGACATCAAGCCTTTGAGGATTAATTATGCCGAATGTCGCTTTTTCAAGTGCAGAAGATATAACGCCTGTCGGAGTTGCTGCGGCTCCAGCAACCGGAGCAACGGCCGGAAGATGCTGGGCAGAAGCAGTAACCTGATTGCCATTTCCGAATACAGACCACTGGATTCCCATGTCGTTCTGCATCCCTGAACCGATCTCGATGATCTTTGCGCTGATGTTGATCTGCTCGACCTCGACATCAAGCCGTCTGACAAGTGCTTTGATCTTTGCGATATTGTCTTTCGTGTCATAAACAATAATGGAATTATTTCTTTCAACAACGGTAATCTGTCCACGTTTCGATAACAGATCATGCACTGGTTTTTCCATCTCGGAAGCAATGGCGTTGCTCAGTTTTATTATTTCTCTTTCAAGCTCCGCGCGGTCGGCGAGACCCGATTCCTGATTCAGCTTTCTGTCAAGCTGGGCCTGAAAATCGGCAGTCGTCATCACGTAGATGTAATTCTTCTCGCTTGTCGCTTCGAGTTGGTTCATGCGGCAGACAATATTGAATACATCTTTCCAAGTCTTGTCGGTGACGGAGAGAGTAATTGTTCCATGCACTCCAGGATCAAGAACGATGTCGGTACCGCCGACCTTCGACAACTGGTCGAACACCGAACGAAGCGAAGCGTCATTCCATGTCCATTGGGAGTAGGAACGTTCTCCGTCCTGAGCCTGCCCGACGGTCGAAAGACATACCAACGCCCCGACGGCGACGGCAATTCGGACTGTGGCGGAGAATAATTTTGAGTTCACTTTGCTTCTACTCCGTTTTGCAGTTCCAGTTCAAAAGTCCGGGAGAACCCGGCTTCATTCAACAGAAAGACTACACTGTTCTTTTTGATCTTTACAAGATTACCGTCTTTGACCGGTGCGTTTTCACGCATCGCAAACGGCTCCCCGTTAGCAGCTTTATCTTCAAATAAAGCGATGCGGTCGGCGTTATCGTACAATATTCCGACCAAGGTCAGCTTTTCGACAGAAGGCAGATTCGACTGAAGAAATTCGCACTGGTCGATTGGAAGGAAAGGATCTCTTCCGTACTCGGTGTAGACTTTGGCATGCGTACCTTTTTTGAGCGCAGAGTCACTTTCAAGATTCACCGTGTCCTTTAATAAAACTGAATCGACCGCCGGTTTTGGTATGGAACCGGAAGACATGGACACCGTGCGAGTTGCCCCGGGCGCAAGTTCGGTTGCGACAGAAGAGACAGGTGCCGGAGACAGCATTGAGCTTTTAACCCATCCAGTTACACCATCGTCGAACTTCACTTCCGACCAGCCGTTCTGCACACTGTTGATCAAGACATGAGTTCCATGCCCTACCGTTTTGCATATCAAACCGGTTTCAGGTTTCGAGCGAACATTCACATTGTCTCGATCAACTATCATACTCGGCGAAGCAATGGCAAGTTTAGATGCAGTAGTCTGCGCCGGATTTTTCAGCTGTTCAAAGTGGAACGAGAGGGAAAGTCCACCGCTGGTCCAGACCGAAAGCCCTGCCGTATCCGGAACTGTTGCATAGGCAGACAATATGCCCGGGCCGGAAATGATCACTGGGTGGGATTTGACGGAAGGATTTACAGGGATCTTCACCGTAACTATTCGGGTTCCCTTTTTGTCAACCCTTGTGCTGAAAACAGGGCTACCAAAAATTTTGTCGTGAAGAGAATGCATTGCGTTGGATGGAACACTTGGAACAGCGTTCTCGAATACCGCTGAAATAAACCCTTTGCCGACAGATGCAGAAACCGGAACATAACGGTCAGCGGAAATCGTTAGCACTTCCACATCTCCGCGCTTGAGAATCTTGAACCCGGAAATTACTGCAGGAACCGGTTTATCCAGTATTGGCGATGGCTCTGGCTTGTTTGCCGGTTTCGCCAAAGGAGCCGGTGCCTGTACTGCGGCGCTTTTCTTCGGTTCTTCTGTAAGCTTCGCGGCGGACGTGACAACCTTGGTCGGCACTGAGCGGTCGGATTTTGCAGATTGTTTCGCAGCTGAAACCGGAGGCAACTTTGAGTCCGGGTTGAAACCGCCGGCATTAGTCATCGACTTAACCGTTGACGGCTTTACCGAAGTAAGCGACACAGGTTCGGAGCCGACTCTGCGGGAATAATTCCACGAATATTCCTGATGCGGAGTTCTCGAAAGCAGGAATGCAACTTTTCCGGAAAGCTTTTTTATTGAGACATCGGAAGGAGAAAGGATTCCTTTTACCGTGACATCTATCAAGGTCGAAGCGGCATCGCTGTGAACGCTGATTGCAGAAACCGGCGAAACCGGAGCGAATTCACCGAATGAGTTTTTGTCGAGCTGGCAGACTATTCCTTTACCACTTATTTTTACAACGGTTGACTTTCCGACCGGCGCGAGCTTGTAGGAGAATGATTCACCTGAACCTTCAACCGACAGCGATAATATCAGTCCACGCGATTCCGCACTAACGGAAATGCCGGACACAATTGAAGGCGTCGCACTGGCAACAGATACGCAACTGACAGCGGCCGCAAAAATCATCCATTTTCTTGATAGCATCTCAGAGACCTACTTCTTGGACGAAAACGTTGTCAGCTGAAACGTGGCCATCACGGACTGGATCGTTCCGCCGTGCTTTTCATAATCCTGAATCGAAGTGGCAATTACCGGACTCGTATGAATCTTCATTCCCGACAGATTAATCACGAGATCGATATTTGCCAGATAGCTGAAGAACGTCGCCACCTGATGGTATCCGCCGATCACATTTACCTGATAATTGTTTTCGATGTAATACTCGCGCACAACGTCTTTGTCAGGTGCAAAGCGTGTTGTAAAAATGCCAGATTCCTTGGACATTCTCGTGATTTCCCTGATCAGCTTCGGAACTTCCTTACTATCAGGGAAAATCGATTTAAGCGAATCAAGCATGACGCCAAGCCGGTCAACATCGTTGTGAAGCTTTGTAAGCTGCGGACGCATTGCCTGAATGCTCGCAAGTTCCGCCTGATCTTTTTTGAGTTTTTCGGACACGGTCGCGGCTTCGGTTGATGTCGGCACAATGTAGTTGGAATACCAGATAAAGCCGATGAGTCCACCGAGCATGACAATCATCGCGGCGATCTGAACCTTTGGGTTTTTGAAATCTACAGTTGGTGCTTTCATTTCAAAACCTCATTTTTTCGCAGCCGTTGCAACAGGCTGAGCAGGCAGCGGTTTCAACTCGGAACTTAAGCGACAGTCGAGCTTGAATTTGAAGATGCCGTCGGTGGCACCTATCTGGTCGATTGTTTTCAATTCGACATTTGTAAAGTATTCACTTTCCGAAAGTCTTGACATATACGTAGCGACTTCGGGGAAGGCGAATGTTTTGCCTTCAATATGCAAGGTGTCGCTTTGGAGCGTGTCATTGGATTCTTCGACGCTCTCGAGCCACGTGGATTCGGGCAGTCTTTGGCAAAGTACTTCCTGAAGCCTAACCCATTTGCCGCGACTGACGGAAATTTTCTGCAAAGCATCGATCTTTTTCTGAACGAGAGCTTTCTGCGATTTCAACGCATTAATTTCGTCGAGGATGTGTTTATTCTCCTGAATGCTGCGGTCGACAATCGTAAGTTTCTGCCGGTCGATCGCAAGGCTGGTAGTAAGAGAAACTGACCAGATTCCAAAGAACAGAACCACTACCAATACCGCCATCAGCGGGAAAAGGATCACGCTTTCGAGTATCACCGCATGTTTCGTATGAATGCGATATTCTGCCGGAAGCAGGTTGATTTCAATTTTTTCAATCATCAGTCAACCTTCCTCATCGCAAGCCCTACGGCTATCGTTGTGAAGGCGGACACTGTTCTGGTGTCGACTCCTCTGAAAAGCCCCGGATCGTATTCGATATGGGCCAAAGGGTTACTGATTCTCACGTTTGTATTGTGACGCTCGGCAAGAACCTTCGTTAACCCTGCGAGGTATGCCCCGCCGCCGGACAGGACCATGCGGTCGATTTTGTCGCTTTTTTCTGTGCTGCGGAAATACGAGAAGGCGAGATCTATTCCGGTGGAAAGTTCCTCGGCTGAAAATTCGAGGGCACGCGAAAGCAGTTCTTTGTCTGCTACATCACCACGACCGCGAAGTAGTTCTGCGGCATTATCGTCGGGAATATTAAGCTGGCGGGAAATGGTCTTGGCGAAGAAGGATCCGGCCGTTGCAATATCACGCGTCGAGTGGTAGAGGCCGTCTTTGACGAACGTAATATTTGTGTGATTGTGGCCTACGTTGAGAAGTGCCACGACACCTTCGTTATCGGTCTCGGCTTCGTTTTCAAGAGCGTAGCAGTTGTATATCGCAAATGTTTCAACATCGACGATCACCGGCCGCAGACCCGCTTCGTAAACGAGATCAATATAACCTTGCATGATCTGGTTTTTTGCCGCAATGAGCAGAACCTCGATCTGATTCTTTTCAGGGAATTCGTGGAGGATTTTATAGTCGAGCGTAATGTCGTCGACATCGAACGGGCTACGTTGGCTGGCTTCCCACAGGATCGTTTCTTCTGGGTTGTCGTGAGGATCGACGTTGAAAGTGAATTTCTCGGAAAGCATCGCATTGCCCGACATCGAAATCACAACATCGACAATGGATGGATCACACTGCTGCACAAGCGTCGTAAGCGCTTCGCGTAATGCGTCCTTGTTTTTGATCTCGCCGTTTTCGACAGTACCAGGCTTGAGATCCCATTTCCCCATTGCTTCAAGAAAGTGGCCGCCGCTCCGACCGTGACGAAGCTTCACCAGCTTTACCGAATGGCTGCCGATGTCCAGTCCGACTGTCGCGTTGTCTTTCCTGATGAAATTCATTATCGCCTACTAATTCCGTTGTTTTCTGCAGTTAGCCAAATGACACAACTCCAAATCACAGCCCCAATGAGCCGCCTCGAAAGGCCTTACTCTTGTAATAACTACCTAACTCGCAACGGTTTGTCAACCTGAATTGAAGAAAAATGTAAAGAAAAATCTCAGATACCATATAGTGGATCGAGTATGCACAAGATATTGTTTTTCCTGCTGAAAAACCGCCCGCGATCCTGCACATGCACCCGCCCGCTACAGGGCCCGTTATCATAATCAAGGTACCCAACCGCCAACTGATTTGTGCAGCATCACGGTTTTTTCCTGCGAAGCAAGCTCCGAGCCGCATCCACCTGTCGCGGTGACATGAATTGTAACAAATGAGTCAGTTGACTTGACAGATGCGACAGCTTCGTACCAGCCGTTGCCCACTGCTGCCGCAGTTTTAGGAACACCTTTGAATTCAGTCGGATTTTCATGGACTACCGAAGCATTCGACTCCAAAACAAGCTGAAGAGCCTGATCAGAAAGTTCGACGGCAGTACGATGATTTTGATGAACCTTTTCCCGCTGTATGTTGAGAAGCGACATTACGGACAACCCGACAACGCTGAAAGTCACCAGCACATAGATTATCTGAAGCTTCATTCCGCCTCGGCGGTTCAAAACAAAAGCCTCAGGCCAAGTTGACATTCTCAATGTTTTCCTTTCGCATCACTTATGGTAAGGATGTCCGTTCAAAATAGTAAATGCCCGATAAATCTGCTCTGTAAGAACCTGTAGGCAGATCTTGTACGGCATTGTCATAGGGGAAAGCGAAATGACCGAATCACTTTTGTTCCTAAATGATGAGGAAATTCCCTGTGCGCTGCCGACCACGAACACCGGCATCCGTCCGTCGCGCATTCGCTCGCCTATCCAAGATGCGAACGCGCGGCTGTCCATGAGCTTCCCGCCTTCCCATAATGTTGCGGTATGACTACGTTCTGGGATCGAGGCGAGGAGAATTTTTTCTTCACGTGCAAGCTGGTCTTCCACCGATGCAGATGCAGCTGAAAGCGGTTTGTGAAAATCAAAAATCAGATCGGCCCACGGCGACATCAGCTTGACGTATCGCGAGATGCCATCATCGAGAAGATCCCGTCTGTTTCCAAAGCCGGTTATTCTTACACTTGCCGCCAATATCAACGAACCTGATTCTGTTGGCGTTGCTTTTCAAAGACATAGTGTACAATCGCATCTCGGCGGCGCTGATCAAGATCGGCAAACTGCACGTGATGTCGGTACAGGGTTTTTGACACGGAATCGTGGAGTGATGTGCGCAAAATTTTACCGGCCACTCCGGCGAAATTGTTGTCTCGGAGGGCAAAGGTAAGTGAAACAATATCACCAGGACGGAGCTGCCGTTCTGAAACAAAGCTGCACCCACCGCCGCTTATATCGCTGAACTTGCATTCGATGATTTCACCACGCCGCACAGAGCTTGTCGAATCGCTTGCAGTTGAAATAAGTCGGAGTTTAAGCAGCCCGTTGTAGTCGAGCCGCACATACTGGCGAAGCTGGTTGCGCTTGAGATTTATGGAATGGGCGAGTTCGAGAAGACCATCAT
>CAIOZP010000538.1 GCA_903862805.1 uncultured Fibrobacterota bacterium | reverse complement strand
ATACGCATGGCAAGGTCGCAGATGTTTTTGAGATCACCGTCAACAATGCTTCACAGTTGACGCTAGCGTTAAAAAACGTGGCTTATCGCGAGATATATCGCGCATTGGATGAAGCGCGGTGTTTCAACTTCAAGATGCTGGATGGGGCCTTAGTTACATTGAGGTATGTTTTTAAAGCTGGTAACATTACTGAACATACGCTCAATTATTTTCCGTCCCCGGACTTAGAGCAGTTTCAGAATGAACCGGACCTCTATGCGGAAGATGAGGTTTACGCTGACATAGTCGCACGGAACATCGTTCCTTTTCCTGTCCGGTTTGACTTTTGTAGCGACGAGACCAAGTTCGTTGAAATGGATCATCCTTATTCGCATTTGTCGCTTGGGCAGTACAAGCATTGCAGAATACCCGTGAGCGCGCCACTTGGGCCAATCACCTTCGGAGGGTTCATACTGAGGAGTTTCTATCATACGGCGTTCCGAAAATATGCGGACAAGATCCCACGAGCAGTATCTTGTTTCAAGGACACGATCACAGTCGGGGAACGGGGGATTCCACACATAATGTTAGGCGGTCACTAGCATCCCATAGGGGGTGAGATTTATCATAGGAAGAGACTCGAGCGAGGACAGCAACAACAACGGGAGAACTCATGTACCTTTTCTTTGATACGGAGACAACCGGACTCCCGCGCAGTTGGAAGGCACCGGTATCTGATCTGCAGAACTGGCCCAGGCTGGTTCAAATTGCATGGGTACTGACTGACAGCAAGGCCAGAGAACTGGCAAGTGCCGAATACACTATCCAGCCGGAAGGCTTTACAATCCCACAAGATGCGGTCAAGGTACACGGCATCACAACCAAGAAGGCGATGCAAGAGGGCGT
Organism: uncultured Fibrobacterota bacterium; assembly: GCA_903862805.1. Lineage (GTDB taxonomy): Bacteria > Fibrobacterota > Chitinivibrionia > Chitinivibrionales > CAIOZP01 > CAIOZP01. The sequence goes on along the minus strand of CAIOZP010000538.1, from coordinate 1,207 downwards.
CGCCCTCAAAACAGTCCTGAAGGCGATAGCAGGCAGCCTCGCCGAGACATCCATCCTCGTTGCGCACAACGTCGACTTTGACGAGAAGATTCTTGGTGCGGAATTCCTTCGCTCAGGCTTTGACAACTACGTTGATATGAAGAAACGCACATGCACCATGAAGGGCGCCACAGAGTACTGCCAACTTCCAGGACCATACGGATACAAATGGCCCACCCTCGCCGAACTTCACCAGATGCTTTTCAACGAACAACTGAACGGCGCGCATCGTGCTCTTATTGATGTCCGCGCCTGCGCGAGATGCTACTTCGAACTCAAACGCCTGAAAGTCATGCCCTAGCCAAGAACAACGAACTAAGAACCCAAGGCGACCATACCCTGCGCCTCCGGACCAAGCAAGATGTTTACTAGTGAGGCACACGGTCAACAGGAAATAGTCGGAGCGGAGACTCGCGGCCAACCGCCCACTTCCTGCCAAACCGGACTATCAAACGAGTCTCGGTTACCTCACGAGATTTTTTGTAAAAGGTGGGAAGTTTGACTTACTCGTCGGGCTCGCGAGATGGAGTCACGATTACATCAAAATCAACCGTCTTTGCCTCTTTGTTTATCGTGAACGTTACTACGATCTCCCGGTCTTCCTGTACGTTCATGTCTCGACATCCATAGTGAGCTTGCTCGGTGAATTCGATACATGCCGAACCGGTCAAATCTTTATTTATTGAAAGGCTTTCTCTGCCAATATTGATGCTGAAATCCATAACTGTTCCGCGTGGGTCCTGACAATATGGCTCACAGATTGAGGCAAGGACTTCCTCGGCTTCCTCGTTAAGTAATTCTTCGATCAAAGCGGTCTGCGCCTGTTCGTTGTGATTAGCACAGAGGGTGATTGTCTCCGGAGTTATTGGAATGGCAATTGTCATAGATGACTTCCGTTTGGCAGTTGTTTCGTTTCGATATTAGCATGTAGCAGCCGCGCACTGCTTGGTTAGACGTATGTCAGCAAGAGCATGCGTCGCGTGGCGTTGTCATTGATCGCAGCCGCGTTTATGCGCCTACCCAGTACGGTTGCTTCGTTCAACTTGTCCACCACGAATCTGTCGAAGCACGAAGAGTATCGCCGTGAGCTGAAGGCGTCAATACCCTCAAGAATTAACGGCGCGACAGGGAGGGATGTGGAGGGTTAGAAGTCGTAGAGGTCCTTTCT
>CAIOZP010000537.1 GCA_903862805.1 uncultured Fibrobacterota bacterium | reverse complement strand
GTGCAACGAAGCGGAGCGATCAAAAAACCAACATAGGGAAACGCCCAAAAAATTCTTATACTTCTTATTTTCACTCATCTGGCAAACTCTCATATCTCAACCAAATCTTCCCGAAACATAATCCTCCGTCCGCTTCTTAGAAGGAGAAGTAAAAATCTTTTCCGTCTTATCGAACTCTATTAATTCCCCCATATAGAAAAACGCAGTGTGATCTGAAACACGCGCCGCCTGTTGCATGTTGTGAGTCACGATCACAATCGTATATGTCCCCTTGAGATCATAAATCAACTCCTCGATTTTCGATGTCGAGATAGGATCGAGCGCCGATGCGGGCTCGTCCATCAGCAGGACATCCGGATCCACTGCAAGACTTCTTGCGATGCATAAACGTTGCTGTTGACCACCGGAAAGTGCGAGTGCGCTTTTGCCGAGTTCGTCCTTCACTTCGTCCCAGAGCGCGGCTTTGTGCAAACAGCTCTCGACGATATTCGCAAGTTCGGCAGGGTTCTTTTTGCCCATGATACGCGGCCCGTATGCGATGTTTTCGAAGATCGATTTTGGGAAGGGATTGCTTTTCTGGAAGATCATGCCGACGCGTTTGCGAAGAGCAACCTCGTCGATATTTTTGTCGTAGATGTCAATGTCGTCGATATGAACATTGCCTGTGATCCGCACGTTTTCGATCAGGTCGTTCATGCGGTTGAGGCATCGCAGAAATGTCGATTTGCCACAGCCAGAAGGCCCGATGAATGCCGTGACTTCTTTCTCGGTTATTCCAAGATTGATGTTGCATAGCGCCTGCTTTGCACCGTAGAAAAGGTTCAGATCCTTTGCGCGAATTTTTATCGAGTTTGTTTCGTTGCCCATAGTCGGTTCCTTTATCAGCTGAGCTGGATTGACTTTTTACGAATGTGGTAACGCAGCCCAATGGCAAATGCGTTGAGTGAAAATGTCATTACCAAAAGCACAAGCGTCGTCGCGAACTGAAGCCCTTTGGTCGCATCGACGTTCGTTGACTGCGTTGACATGATATAAACGTGGTAGCCAAGATCCATGAACTGTTCGTTGAGTCCATGCGGCAGATGCGGCAGATAATATGCCGCGCCGGTGAAAAGAATCGGAGCGACTTCACCCGCGCCACGCGAGACCGCGAGTATCGCACCTGTCAATATGCCTGTGATAGAATTAGGAAGAACGATGCGAAAGATTGTCGAAAGTTTTGTTGCACCAAGCGCCAGACTTCCTTCGCGAAGCTCGCGCGGAACCGTGCGAATGGCCTCTTCAACAGAGACGATCACAACCGGCAGAGTAAGAACAGCCATCGTAAGTGAAGCCCACAAAATATTCGGTTGGCCCCAGACAGCTGTTCCGGCGGGACTTCCTATTTTGTCAAGTCCGCTGCCCATGAACTGAACAAAAAAGCCAAGCCCGAAAAGGCCGAACACGATCGCTGGAATTCCGGCAAGCGTGTTCACCGCGAACCGAACAACGCGGGTCAACACAGATTTCTGTGACGCATATTCAACCAAATAAACTGCGGTGATTGTTCCAATGGGAACACCGACAAGAGTCATGATTATTACGCGCCAGAATGTTCCGAGAATCGCTGGCAAGATTCCACCCTGCGTCATTCCTTCGCGTGGCGCTGTCGTGAGAAATTCCCACGAAATTGTATGAGCACCACCGATCACGATGGTTGACAAAATGGCAATGACAAGCCCAACGGCCATAAAGGCACATAGCCCGGATATTAACGGAACCAGATGCCCGAGAATTTTCTTTTTCATTTCTGTTGTTGTACGCATAATTTTTTCTCTATTCCAGCATGGTTGACAAATGTAAGATTTTCCGAGCCCCCTCGAGGGGGTTGGGGGTGATCAGGCTTGGCCACCTTCCTTGGCGGGTTTAAGGGCTGGCTAAGCCCTTCCTGACTTTCTTTTCTTAACATAAAATCAGGCTCCTCTAAACCGTTTCATCAGGTATCCGCGCACAAAAAGTTCGACAACAAGATTCAGCGCGAAGCTGACGAAGAAAAGAAGAACACCTATAAGAAACAAGGCTCCGTAATGAAAATCGCCGACCACAACTTCGGCCATTTCGGCACCGATTGACGCTGCCATTGTGCGTGCCGGAGAAATCGGCGACATGGTCATAAGGGCAGCATTGCCGGTGGCCATCAGGGCGATCATGGTTTCGCCGATTGCACGACCAACACCTAAAAGAATTCCGGCAAAAACTCCCGGCACAGCGGCAGGCAGCACAACGAAAATTGCAGTCTCCCACTTGCGTGCGCCAAGCGCGAGACTCGCTTCGGTAAAACTTTTTGGAACGGAAATTATCGCATCTTCCGAGATCGTGTAGATGATCGGAATGATTGCAATACTCATGGCAAGTCCACCAACCAATGCGTTGAGCCGGTACTGCCAGTGGAACGTATCCTGAAGCACGCTCGCCATAACGATGAGCGCGAAAAATCCGATTACCACAGACGGAAACCCTGCGAGAAATTCTATTCCAGGTTTAAGAATTTCACGCAGAGCTTTTGGCGCAAAAGTCGAAGTATAAAGCGCCGCAAGAATTGCTATCGGAGCTGCAAACAGAATTGACAAAAAGGCAATTCGCAAACTACCAAGAAACAAAGGAATGATTCCAAAGCGCGGCGGATATTGCACC
>CAIOZP010000536.1 GCA_903862805.1 uncultured Fibrobacterota bacterium | reverse complement strand
CGCCGCCAGCCCGCACAACCGCGCCGGAAAATCGGCCCTGCGGCTATGAAAAGCGCGTCGGGTATCCCCTATTGGCCATCGAGGGACCCCATCGGGGAAGTTGGTGGCTTGAATCTGTATGGATTGGGGGGAAATAGCGGTGTCAATGGCCTTGACGTTTTGGGGTTAGCCTTTGCTGACGGGAGTAAGTTTACGAAGTTGCAAGATTTCGGGGCCACAGGTCTTACCTATCTTGACGGAACCGGTGGCTATACCTACGAGATTGATGGAACTGTAGGTAATGCAAATCATCAGATCGAAGTCGCGGTCAATAGACATGAGGAACTGCATATAAGCCGACTGAAGGCATCCAAACAAGATCACGCAATCCCGTATAAACAATTGTTCTGCCGCCACAAGAGGGGTGAATCCCCAAAATACTGGTTTTACAGCAAAGAGAAGGGACGACTGGCAAAAACAGCTTGGGACCTAGGAGGACTCATTGGGCGGGAAAAGATAGTCAGAAACCTACTGTGGGGAAGGGGCACGATGGTATACCCCATGACGAATGGCGACGAGGCAACTGAAGAAGAAATGGCCTATAGTAAAGAAATCAACGATCTGCAACATCTTGTTTACAAAACCAAAATGGACGGAACCGTTGCCTTGGACAGTGCCGGAAAAAAGACAAGGCTTCCTGGTGTGGGTGGCGCTGAGTTTATCATTACACGAATTGACCAGACTCTCACGCCAAAGAGGGACGCCCATTCCGCGCGAAAAGGAGACGGAACAGCTAAGAATAACTGGGCAGAATTCTTGAATGCATATATCAACGAAAGAAATGAAGCCGCAAATAGTCACGAGGACTTTAGTTGGCCTATTACTGAAATAATTTATAATGAACTCAGATGAATATTCGAAGAATCGCCGTTATTCTATTTTTCTCAAGCCAACTCGCTACTATCGCGCTTGCAACATCGCCAGCGACCCCTCGTCCGTATTTTCATGTTCCGGGTGTTGCCGCGCCATACTGTCTTGAAATCACGCCGACGATTGGCGAAGCGATCGCACAAGTTCGCTGTCTTCGCTTTAATTTTGATGGACGAAAGAAAGTGCTTTGGGTCGTAAAGGGTGAATACTCTCCCCCAGGTAACATTTTTCTAACTGGCGATGGTAGATCAATGGCCCGCCTTCGCCAGCCGACCAAGAAGATGCCGCCTGAGGTCCTTGCTGAATGGAAGTACATCGAATTCTTTCGAGATGGAAAGTTGGCATCAAGTGTAAGTCTTGGTGATCTTCTTGACGTTTCAAAGCTGCAGGAATCCGCAGTATCGACAATACTCTACGAGATTACAAATAGATACCTTGATGTCGATGGTGTTGAAGTCTTTGCGGGCGATGATGGATTTGTCAAGCGGCTTGAATTGGCACAGGAAAAAATGCTAGATAGGAGCGACTGTCTTTTGATTATTCATACAAGCCAGTGGCGTTCGGTATATTTCCGGTTATCCGATGGGAAGCGTATTCTTTCACGAGTAACTGTGAGAAAGGAGTGAACCAAGGATCTGAAAGCACATCGCCCCCCCATCAACATACACAGTAAAAAGGGAGACTCCAGTGGGTTCGGCTGGAGGAGTTCAAAGGGGCGGGCGTTTACGATGATATAGTGTCGTGCATAGCAGTCATTGGTGCCACGCTATGACCGCTACGCAACGCCCGCCAGAAAGTTCGTACGGTGCTTGGGGGTACGCTTACGCTTCAACTTCCACGACCGGTCCGGTCGCGGCGGCTGGTTTCCAGCGGGACGGCAGCAACGCGCTGAGGTCGTCTTGGTTTGTCTTGGCCGACATCCGCTTCATCCAGCAGCTCCTCGG
>CAIOZP010000535.1 GCA_903862805.1 uncultured Fibrobacterota bacterium | reverse complement strand
GGATGTTGGTATGAGAATCAACCACAACATTTCAGCAATGTATGCTGCCAATGCCAATGGCGCGGCAGGGAATGCTGTAAGTTCGTCGTTGATGAAACTCTCAACCGGACTTCGCATCAACAATGCCTCGGATGATGCTGCTGGCCTTGGAGTTTCCGAAAACCTGCGCAAAGAGGTTTTGGGCTCAACTCAGGCAGCGAAAAACACTCAAGATGCAATTTCACTTCTTAATATTGCCGATGGTGCTTTGAACGAGCAGTCTTCCATCCTTCAGCGTATGCGCGAGCTTGTCGTTCAGGCTATGAACGACACCTACACACAAACTGAACGCGATTACATGGGCACTGAATTCGGGCAGCTGACATCTGAGCTTGATCGAATTGCTAATGTAACTAATTTCAATGGAATGAGAATTTTTGGTATTAGCGGCGAAGGTACTGCCGCTGGAGCCGACCCAAGCACGGTCACAAATTTGAGCCAGCTCGGCGGAGCTCAGCCACTTGGAGCAACAGAGGTGGGTAGCGGGCACTATTTCGATATCATGACAGGAGCCGATGTGACAGCTGCAGATAATGCAGCATATGATCCTACGGGCGGCGGTACATCAGAATATGGCAATGCTGCACCAAACTTCATGACTATCAAATTCGGCCAAATGGATGCGGATGGCCTCCTTACTACGGATATGGCATATACTGGCGAAGCTAACGATACGCTTTATGGTGTATCCGCTACTAATGCATTTTCCATGGTTGATGCAACGGGCGCAGCTGATCCGCTTCACGCCGCCAACTATGCGAATATTCAGGCGAAGCTTGGAACATTGCTTCAGTTAATTGATGGACAAAGCCCGACTTCTGCAACACAGGGATTTACTTTCAATGGTACACTGAGCGATCCCACAGGACTTGCGCGTGTCAATCAGATGCGTTCGTTCATTGGCGCGCAGACGAATTCTCTTCAGCACACCTTGAGTAATTTGCAGGTTTCGATCATCAATCAGCAGTCGGCAGAGAGTGCAATAAGAGATGTGGATTTTGCTTCGGAAACTGCGGTTCTGACAAAAAACCAGATTCTTATGAGCTCATCTACGGCGATGCTTGCACAGGCAAATACGCTTCAGAACAGCGTGCTGAAACTGCTTCAGTAAATTGACGCAGGATTGATTATTTGGGCTGGGCTGTTATTGCGGCTCGGCCTTTTTTGTTGTTCAGAAGATTCTTCTTACGCAAAGTCGCGCCTCAAAACCTTCGCGCAGTGGCGGATCAAGGATGGCTCCGGCTGATCCGGAAGGCGTTCTCCATGAGGCTGAAATATCGGATGTTATGAAGTCTTCGAAATTGAGGTGAACTACTGCTTCAAAAAAATGAGGCAACGATCGCGGAAGTAGAACAATCATTGGCGCTTCTGCAACGGTAAATTCAAACTGAATTTCCTGAATAGGAACAAAACGCACGGAAGTTGCGCCTTCAAATTCTTCCGGTTTCATTGAGAGATTCCTGAAACTTCGTTCAAATGATGCAGAGTCTGTTACGTCTCCTCCGCGGTATATGTCTTTTTCCGAGGAGAGAGAAAGCCAGACGAACTGATTGACAGGGCGCGAGGCATTCCCATCGAATCCGATTCGGATGTTGCGTGGAAAATAGGTGTCGGTTACATGAATATCTTTATGCGAGGCATAGTCATGAATAGTCCATGTTTTGATTATCCGCCTTGCGTCGAACGCGGCTTCTGCATCAACATTCAAAGCGCAATAAATGCCACGCTGCATTGGCACAAGGTCTGTAAGCATGATTCTCCTTATGTCAAACGGCGAGATCAGGTGCAGGCTCTGTCTATGTACCGAGCCGTCAGTCAAGAGCAGTGAATCTACAGAATGCTTAAAGGCTGCAACAGCGCTGTCATGGCGAAGAACAGAACCTCGACGCATTGCGCAAAGCTCGGACAATTTAACCACTGTTTTTTCCGAAAGAGGAAATTCGCAGGCTTCGATGCGCAAAAGACGTTTTTCGAACCAGAGTGCTCGTATCAGCGGCATGAGATCAGTACATCTGCCGAGAGTCAGACTTGCCGACGCACTTGCACCGATGTAGCCTTCCTGCCATGTGGCGTTCATTATCGAAATGCCTTCAGAGCTAAGTTCGGTGTCGGGGGCGATCGGATCATGCTTCTTTATGCGGTACCATGAACCGCTACCAAATGTTTCGGCAGAGATCGAGGCGTGCAGGGGCAAAATTTCCGGTACGGTTCTCCAGCCATGTGCACGCGCTGCCGAACATGCGAGCCGTAATCCTTGGGCATCGGTCTGAAGTGTTGAGTCGATTCCGGAATCGGTGAATGTTGATTTTGAAGACGCACCTTGAACCGGTCCAAAACTGCGGGAGCTTCCGGAAAAGTCGGCAGAGGTACAGATTGTGTCGGATGTTTTCGACGATGAAACTGTTTTGTTGAAATTCCATTTTGCATCAATTCCTTTGTCGCTGTCGAATCTTCCGTAGCTTGTGTCATGGTGCTGGATAAAGTACCGGCTTCCAAAGATTTCGCAGTCAAGTCCGTGAGCTTTTCCAAACGATGAGGTAGTGTCGGGGATCATATCTGCGATGCGGTAGAACCGCGGCATTTCTGCGTTGGTGGCATTGACAAATGCGAAAAACGTTGGAATTACATATCTGAAACTATTCGGGAAAACCATAGCAGTCTCGTCGGAAATGTAAGAAGAGCGGTTCAGTTGCAATTGGTATCGCGCAGTCAATCATGATAATTCAATGTTGAACAGAAGCCGCGAAGCTCCGTGAGAACCTCCTGCATGGTCTGCCAGCGTTTATGCAAAGGCGCCATGCATTGCATGATGATGCCATACAACTCTTCAAAGCCATCAGGAGGTGTACGCTGTTCCGGTTGATCATGTGCAAGTCTGACAAGCAGGTTTGTTCCTGGAACGTGTGTAATGGTTTTCGGATGTGCGCCGAAAAGAATTTCGTACGCGACGACACCGAAGGAGTAAACGTCTGTCCGCATGTCGATTTGCCCAGGGGTGAAAATCTGTTCCGGCGACATGTAATACTGGGATCCGATTATTATCGCATCGTAACGCGAGGTCGATGATCGCATCCAGCGCACGGTACCAAAGTCGCCGATTCTTACCGGCAACAGTTTGTCGATCCAATCAAGCGGATTATTAATCACGTCTTCGATATTTTTTTCGGCGGCAGCAAAGAGAATGTTCTCCGGTTTGATGTCACGGTGAATTACACCCTCAATATGAACATTGCGGATAAGTTCTGCGATACGGGTAATAAGAACTGATTTAAAAAGCCGCTCTTGATGGTTGTCGGGGATGTCTCTTCTTCTGTCGATGTAATTACGCAGAGTGGATCCGAGTCTTTCCATCACAATGAAATTGAAATTGGTTTTAGAATCATACGCGCCATGATCAAAAACACGCACCACGCTTTGCGAAACAGTTTCGATCAATGAGTTGGAAAGCGCCCATTGAACATAGGATTCGTTGGTGAAACGTTTTTTTAGATCCTTGATGCGCATTTCTTCGTCGAACGATGCGATGTTTCGGCCTGAACGTTTTTTAAGCAACCCCGGTTTGAGAATTTTTATGACGAAGTCATGAAAGTTTTCATATTCTGATGATGCAAGAAACACATCTGCGAAACCACCCGAACCGATGTATTCACCGATTTCAATGGCCGGCTTATGCTGCCAGAAAACAGCTCTCAGCTTTTCGACATAGGCAGCAAAACCGGCGCTTGAGGCACGCGACGGAGCAAGCACTTTCAACCGCGGCGACTTACCCGAAAAAATCGCGGCAAGCTGATCGATCTGATTGTTATAGCCATCCAGAATATCTGTAATCATTGAGCAAAATTACCTTACGGATGACAAGTCTGCACAGTATAAATATGGACAACCTTGATCATGCATCAGAACGTGAGTACAAGATTTACAAGGCGTCAATCCAGAGATTTCACTTCAATGTTTGAAGTAAAGCGTCGTAAGCCTCTTTAATAAGTGATGCTTTAAGCAAGTCCCGATTGGCGGCGAAAAGTGTACGAGCTTTACCCATGTCACCCTTGTCAATGATATTGTAAATGTCAACCGCAATCTGATCCGCCGATTCGGCCGGAGCCGCCGTCGGTTTATTTGTGCCTTCAATAGCCTGCCTTAGCGCATCAAATGCTTCAGGGACGCAATAGCGACGAAGGAATTCTTTTTTCAATGCAAACTGTTTGTTTGCATCTGAAATCTTGCCTTGATCTATCAATGTGTAAATTGCAACAAGATCCTGTTCTGCTTGAGTAGATCCATCAGCAGATTGTGCCGCCGGTGTTGGAGCCTGAACCGTAGCGGTTTGCTGATTTTCTGCTGCGTGCTTCTTTTTAAGAACGGCCATAATGCTGTCTTGAAAAGCAATAGAGCGTGCTCTTGCAATACTATCCTGTACGGCTTTGAGTTTGGCCGCCTTTAGATTGTCTTGCTGGGCAATTCTTCGGGCGTTGTCTATGCTGTCTTTCCGTGCTAATGCAAGCGTTGCCAGTGCGATACTGTCATTGTGAATCTGTATCGCATTAGCAATCTCGGCGGCTTTTCTCTGCTTTTCTGCAATAGCGGTGGCACGGGCAAGACTGTCTTCATGAATTTTTTCTTTTGCAACAGTCAGTTTTGCTTGCCGATCTTCTTCGAGCTTCTGTTTTTCGGCGACGAGTTTGGCCAAGCGCTCTTCATCAAGGCGTTTCTTTTCGGCCAAAGCTGCTGCGGCGGCGATACTGTCTTGATGAGCTTTTTCTTTTGCAACAGCCAGTTTTGCTTGCCGGTCTTCTTCAAGCTTTTTTTGATCGGCAGCGATTTTAGCAAGTCTTGCTTCTTCTATTTTTTTCTTTTCAGTTGCGGTTACGACGCTGTCCTGACGCGCTTTCTCTTTCGCAGCGGCAATGAGTTCAAGGCGCCTTTTCTCAGCAGCAACGGCCGTTACAGCTCGGTCTCTTCTTGCTGGAAGAGCTGCCTGTTCCGTTTGTTTCTGAACTAGCTTGGTTTGAATTGCTGCAATCTTCTGGCGAGATCCTGCTGCCGCTGAACTTAACGCGACTTGAGATGCGGGAATACGAATTTTTAAAGCTGCGGCATCGGCAGACAAAGCAGTGCGCTTTTTTAGCGCATCTGTCAGTTTCGTCTCTATATCGGCTTTCAGAGTGTTCAATTTCTGCAAAACAGCTCCGTCTTTGCTTTCGATATTCAAACTGTCGGTTGAAAGACCGGTAATCGTGTCTTCAGTGGCTGCAATTTCGACCTGAGTCAAAGCTTGCAAGCTGTCAGCTTCCGCACGGCGGATACGGGCTATTTTTCGGACAGACACCAAAGATGTACAAGCCGAGACACTGTCTGTTCGGATTTTTTTCAGCGAAGCATCAAACTCCGATGCCTGTTTTGTGAAAACTGCAAGTGCGGAATCAATGTAGTGAATGGCTTTGTCGTCAGTCGGAAAATTCATGCTTGTTTCCCAGCCGCCAACGGTAGGATCATCCGTGAGGATTCTACGCCTTGAACAGAGTTCAGTCAGTTCGCTGTCGAGAGCGGCAAATTCTTTCTTTGGCCATTTTCTTCGATCCATTTGCAGCCATTTATCCATCTGCGGCTGTTTGAGCGTGATTTTTGCCTCAACATCGATTTTCTCGCGACGCAGTTCATAAAGGTTCTTCTGCTCTTTTACCGGTGTGAGACTGGTGTTAATCGATTCGATTTTTTTCCAGAAACGTAACGAAGTATCGTCAATAGCTTTGGCGAAACGATCAATATCAATTTTCGCGACTGTAATGTTTTTTTCAAAAGCAGGAAGCTTCTTTTTCAATGTCAATGACTTGTTTACCAGCGCTGCTCGGCGCCCTTTAAATATCGTCAGATCGGCCACCCGTTTTGCCTGAGCCGCAGAGATTCCATGAGCAAGTGTATCACACGCTGAATGCATTTGTGCAATTTGTACATCCATCGCAGATACATCGCTATCGGCATGTCGCACTTTTGCTTGCAGATCCTCAAGTGCGGCGGCAGCATTTTTACAATCATCAGCGCTGTCTTTTCTGGTCGCATCGAGACTCTTCTTCAAATCGGCAATATCTCGTGAATACTGCGGAGCGAGACTGTCTATTATCGCTATTTCTTTCTCCGCCGATGCAAGTACATCCTGCTTCGCAACCGGTACAGGAGCTGCATAGAGTGCTGCTACAATTCCTGCAAGCAGTAAAGATGTTGTTCTGGAACGCAGAAAAACGGCAAAAATGTAATTCATGGCAGCTCTCGTTCAGCTGAAATATTCGTTACGCCACGCATCAGTAATTCGTATAAGAACCGACACCCTTCGGTTCTATTCAGGTGGCTTTGCAATAAAATTAGTTTAATGCAGATAGATGTATACAAGGATAATGGAATCTTCCTAAATACCAACGACAAACTTGTTAACTGAAATACTAATTGCCGGTGGTTTTTGGGCCGAATACTCAAAAATTTCGGCAGAACGTATTGTGCCATATTTCGGCATATGGGCGTTAATCCCCCAAACGGCACTTCACAAAAGAAGTGCCGTTAATAAGTTCATAAAGTTTTTTTTGAGATGAACAGCCGTTGTTACTTCGCGAGATTATCTATTGAGGTGCCATAAACTTTTATATCATCAAGCGAGAACCATGTTCCGCTGTCGGCGAGAAAATCCATCTGATTCACTCTGCCTTGCATCAATGCCCAAGAATCCCTGGCCGCTTTGCCTGTTCCCCAGACGCCGGGCGGTGTGATATAAGGCGGCAGTGACCAGTCGGAGCATAAGCCGAGATGTGCAGAATATCCACCGATTCCGAGCGTAGTAGCCCAGTCGGAGGCAGCGTATCCAGCACTATCTACACTTGTGTAGTCGGAATATGGCCACAGAAGTTCCTGATACAATGAGTCGTCCTGCGGGACCGATTTGGCCTTTAGCCTTACGGTGTACACATTCCAGTTAGTATCTAAAACGAAACGCTCTCCGACGACCATCTTGAGTTGTAGTGAATCGAACACCTCTTGCACCAGCTCAATACGAATAGCACCGTTTCCTTTTGCTCTGAACGACAAGGAATCAACATCGGCGAAATTGTATAAGTGATGCCGTCCATTCCCGATCCACTGCTTTAGCCCCGCGTAGCAGTATGTTCTTTCTTTCGAGCGACCGGTATCTACAGTATAGTTCACCGTTACGTAATATCCATGTGCACCGATACCGGTATCAACAAGCGAGTTCTTGAAAACTTCCAACTGAGTCGAAGCCGGAGAAATAACTAACTGATTATGTTTTGTCGTGTCCATATCCGTGCCATGAACCACATCCCACCAGCTTCCACCAAAGCATGCCCACAGGCTGGTTACATTAGAGCGCTCTTCAAAATCTTCTATTACGAATGCATTCTTATCAAGTACAACAGTGTCAATCTTCGAGGCACCTGCCGATGTGATAAGTCGCGAACCCACAACTATGATCTGAGAATCGCCGGTCTCGAACTCGACAGTATATGGCCCTTGAGGAATACTATCAAAACTGAATTCACCATTGACCGAAATTCCGGTGGAATATGGTGTCCCGGCAAGAATGACCTTTGCCACCATCCCACCCATAACCACACCATTGTACTGCGTCCACGGAGCAACGGCGACATCTAAGCTGTCACTGGTGAGCGTATCTACGAAGACAAATTGATCGACTCCGCCGGTATTAACCTGTTTGGGTTGTGCAAGAATCACTTTATAAGCTACAAGACGCTTGTGGCTGTCGAAACACTCAACAGCATATTTTCTGTTGGATTTGAGCTGCACCACCACGTTTCCGTTGGCATCGGTAACTAAAGTTGAGTCGACTGGAATCGGCCTGTTCATAACTTTTTCGTCAAACTGGAAAAGGGATACCTTTGCGTTGGACATCGCATTTTTACCAGTATCTACAACGGTAATTCGTATCGCAACAGCATTGCCGGTTTCGGTTACATCACCACCTGCAACATGTGGCCCGCAACCCCAGAGCATTGCGGCGACGGCAATTTCCGATAAAAATAGTGCTGAACGTCGCATTACCATTTTACATCTTCTCCGCGACCAACCGGGAACAACTGGAAATTCAGCTGATAGACACGATCGGGGTGCTCGGAGCTACGCGCTATTTCTATAAGTTCACGACGGAATTCTATGATCCGGTCGCGAATTCGCTCGAAGTCTTCTTCATTTATACCGAGTGTAAGCGAAGAAATATCTCTCTGCTCGCGCGGTATATTGTCGAATGCTTCACTTGCAAGACGTGACACCTGTTTGTGGTAGTTCACTACGCATAGTGAACTGACCTCGTTACCGGTTGAAATTATCTCGTCTGTTTGAACCCAACGACCGCTTTCGTTGCGTGCAATTAGCCCCAGTCTTCGTAGAAGAGAGATGGCTTTGCGCGCTTCCTGTGGAGTGATTGCTGGGATAAGATGTTTTGCTAAACTCGGATAATCATCGCCAAAATCAATTTTAGAAACAAGTGAACGAATGACCGGATAATACCACTTGGTGTAATACTCGTATTGCGCCTCGCCGATCAACATAAGGCGAAGCTTCTTTTTGAGCGCGATCATCAAAGTGTAGTACTTGTCTTTCTCAGCGGAATTTCTTGCTTGCGTAAAGCTGACCATGAGAAGGAAATAATCGGTTTCGCGCTTCTTGAGATGCAATGCAGAGGCGATTTTTTTTGCGGATTCATCGGAGAGGTTCTTGACGCCTTTTACAAGATGAAGTAACCACGAAGAGGAATTCATACCGGCATCTTCGGCGAAATCGCGATATGTATAACCATCGCGTTCCTTTCGTTCTTCGTAATAATCACGAAGGAACTCGCGGTAATTTGTGTATTGAAAGACGTTCTTCATGTTTCTTAACGCTATCGGAACAGGTACTAAACCAGCTTGACACGGACAAGCTACCCGAAGGGATACGGCTAACCGCACCTCTCACGAAGAAATATATTACAGAAACGAACAAATTGCCAATATGATTTTTTCGAAATCCGGTAAACAGGGGAAATGATTGTGATTGTTAATCCTATGGGCTGTGAAGTGATTTTTTCTGGTGCCGGTTCGACCGGTCGCATGCTTGG